>CAZCKC010000007.1:0-52076 GCA_964499235.1 uncultured Planctomycetales bacterium
TGGTGTGGTCGGCGCGTTGGCGGTCATCAATGCTCGACCGCGCGTTCGCCGAGCATGGGGCTGAGCTCGGCCAGCTTGGTTTCGAGCAGGTCGCGATTCTTGGCCTCCATGTTCAGCCGCAGCAGCGGCTCGGTGTTGGAGGCCCGCACGTTGCACCACCAGTCCTCGTAGCTGACGGTCACGCCGTCGAGGCGGTCGACGTGCGCGTCGCTGTACTTCTCCTCGATCTGCCGGAAGGTGCCCTCGGCATCCGGGTTGTGGAAGTTGATCTCGCCGCTGGCCGCGTAGACGTCGAGCGGCTTGATCAGCGAGGAGAACGACTGGTTGGTGCGGGTCAGGGTGTTGAGGACCGCGATGAACGCCAGCATCCCCGAGTCACAATAGAAGAAGTCGCGGAAGTAGAAGTGCCCGCTCAGCTCGCCGCCGAAGATCGCGTCGTTCTCGGCCATCGTCCGCTTCATGAACACGTGGCCGACACGCTCGCGCTTCGGCTTGCCGCCGTGGCGGCGGACCTCGTCGGCGACGATCCGGCTGGAGCGCAGGTCGTAGACGACGGTCGAGCCGGGATGGTCCTTGAGATACTCCTCGGCCAGCAGCGCGGTCATCAGGTCGCAGCGGACGATCTCGGCGTGCTCGTCGACCATCATGCAGCGATCGGCGTCGCCGTCGAAGCAGGCGCCGAAGTCGGCCTTGTGCTCCTTGACCGCGTCGCGGAGTTGCCGGAGGTTCTCGGGCACGAGCGGGTTCGGCGGGTGGACGAACTCGCCGGTGTGCTCAAAGTTCAGCTTGATGATCTCGATGTTCGGAACGCCGTCGAAGAGGATCGGGAACCAGCGGCCCGCCATCCCGTTCGACGCATCGACGACGATCTTCAGCGGCCGCGACGTCATCAGGAAGCGGTGCAGGTACTCGCGATAGGGCTCGGAGAGGTCCTTCTTCAGCGGCTGCGGCGAGTCCGGCGTCGCGTGCCGCGCGATGGCGGCCGCGATCCGCTGAATCTCCTTCAGGCCCGACTCGGAGCCGATCGGCTTGCCCTTCGGCCCGCAGATCTTGAAGCCGTTGTAGTTGGCTGGGTTGTGGCTGGCGGTCACCTGCACACCACCGCAGCACGGCATGTGATTGGTCGCGAAGTAGAGCTGCGAGGTGTCGATCATGCCGATGTCGACGACCTGCGTGCCGGTGGCGGCCGCGCCTTCGATGAACGCCCCAGCGAGCGACGGGCTGCTCTTGCGCATGTCGCGGCCGACGATGAGCTTGTTCATCGCTTCGTCACTACGGTCGTAGCCGGTGAGGGAGGTTCGCAGGAATTGGGCGGTCGCGTTGCCGATCCGCCAGGCGATCTCCTCGTTGAGCATGTCCGGCACGGTCGCGCGAACGTCATACGCCTTGAACACTTTTTCGATCATCTTGGGTCCTTCGTCATCTTGGAGGCCCGGGGTGGTGGGCCTCTTCTGGATGCCCACCACGCTGGCCGCAAAGGAGGGTCGCCCTTGCTCGTCATCGTTGAACGGACAGCCGGGGCACTTGTGAAAGTTGGCACGACGGCGGCCGAGGCAGACCGCGTCCGAGATCCGAATATGCTCTTCGCCCGGGCAGTAACGCGTGTACTGGCCGTTCTCCGCAGCGGTTTTTCCCACGACAGCCATCCTCGGCATCGTACTGATATTGGCATCCCAGCCGTCGTTGCGATGCTAGCAGAAGGCGTGGGGATCGGCTACCCTCGCGATCGGGAACCAAGGAACGCAAGCACCGATGAACACGTCATTTGGCGTCATTTACCCGCTGTGGATCGCGGCCGCCGGCCGCCCCGACTTCCTCGACCGCATCGTCGGTGAGATCGGCATCGACCACCTGACGGTGCCCGTGATCGGCCCGCCTGAGCGGGTCTTCCAGGCGGCGCTCGCGACCAATGGCCAGCCCTGGTTCGCTACCGAGGGCGGCTGGCACTACCCCCCCGCGCGGGCGCATTACACCGCGCTCAGCGACGCCCCCCATCGGGCCCGCTGGCAGAAGCAGCGGGACGGGCTGGCGGCGCTCTGCGAGACGACCGCCCGGCAGCAGCTCCACGTCTTCGCCCGCGTCAGCCTGCGCCACGTGCCGGCGCTGCGGGAGCAGCTCTTGGCCGCGGTTTGGCGGGATGCGTGGGGTGAGCCGCAGCCGGGGCTCGGGCTGTGCATGCTGGCGCCCGAGGTGCGCGAGGTGCTGGCGGGCGTCGTGCGCGACCTGGGCCGGTATGAGCTGGCGGGGGTCGAGCTCGCTGATTGGGATCTGGACGTGCCGAGCGGGATGCCGCAGGGGATTGGCTTGCCGCCTGCGGCGCGGGGCGTCGCAGGGACCTGCTTCGCGCCGGCCGCGCGGCAGGTGGGCCACGGGCAGGGGCTGGACGTCGACGCGGCAGCCGCGGCGGTGCGGGAGTACGTGGCGGCGGCCGCGCTGCCTGACGCCGAGTTGCCGCCGGTACCCGAACTCGTCACTGCGTACGGGCAGGTTCTCGCCGACGATCACCTCAACTGGCTCGAGCATTTCGCCGGCCAAGTTCCGTTCGAGCGGCGGCTGCTGCACGGGTCGGCCGACGCGTCGACCGTGGTTGGCGGCTGGGAGACGTTGCAGCCGTGGAACACCGTCGAGGCGGATGGGGGTCGGCCTGTGGTCACGGCGCCGATCGGGGTGCGGTTTCGCGTCGGCGAACCGCCGTTCACGGCTGCCCCGGCGCTGGTTCGCGCGGTAACATCAGCGCGGGAGCGGCAGGTGGCGTTTTTCGATTTCGAGAACCTCGCGGCAGCACCAGACGAGGCACTGACCTGGGTCAAGCAGGCGATCCGCTTCGCCCGCCGCCAGTAATTTGTTCTTGCAGGAAGCACGATGCCCTTTCGTTTGATCATCTTGGGCGGTCTGGTCGCCGGTCTCTTCGGCTGCGGGGGCGACGAGGACGGTGCCGCGAACGCGCCCCCCGGCGGTCCGGGCGGCGGGGACCTGAACATGGCGGACGACCGCGCGGGCGGGCCGCCGAGCCATGCGTCGTATGATTTCGCGGCCGGGCTGGAGCGGGAGCACCCGCTGGTCGTGGACCTGCTCGAGCGGGCGTTCGACACGATCCTCGCGGGTGATTACGCGGCCTATCGCCGGCTGATGGTGCGGACACGCAACCCGGAGCCCGAAGAGCGGTTCCGACTGCTGCATGAAGCATTGACGCACGTCACCGTCACGGAGATCGCGCTGGTCGACAGCAAGTTCATTCCGAATTACGACGGCCCGGCTTACCTCGTCCGCACCGCCTTCGAGTTCACCGAGAAAAGCCGGGCGGCCGAGGCGATCGACGCCCGGACGCTGGCGATCCTGGTGGTCCAGGAGGCGGGCAACTGGCGGCTGGTCGTCGCGCCGCAGCGCTTCCAGGCGGAGGAGGAAGCGGCCGGCGCGGATGAACCCGAGGCCGGCGCGGCCAGCGAGGAACCTTCCGCCCCCGAGTTCCCCTGGGATGCCAACGTCGATTACTAAGCCCGGTGTACCGCAACGTCTGAGCGCGCCGCATTCAGCACGCGGGAGTTGGTTGCGCCGCTTGTCGGTCGCGCTCGTCGTCGGGGGAGCGGTAGCGCCTGCCGCGCTTGCCGAAACGCTACCGGCACCGCTGGCAACGCAGCTCCACGAGGTCGAGGACTTCGCGCCGCATTTTGACTTTCCGGCTTATTACGCGCTCGTCGAGCATGTGAAGTCAAACCCCCAGACGCTGGGCCCGCAGGTCGAACCGACCGTGATCGAGGACTGGGAGACGATCCTGGCGACGCCATCGGCGTTCCGCGGACAGGTTGTCCGCATCACCGGCCGCGTCGGGATGAACAAGCCGCCCCACCGCTATCCGAACCATCCCGCGCTTGGCTACCTGAGGCAGCTCGAGCTGTACCAGCCGGGGAGTCCGTTGTCGGCCACCGTCATCTGCACGAGCGACGTGAGCGACCTGCCGATCGACGCGACGGTCACGATCGACGCATACTTTTTCTCGATCAAGACCTTCCAGACGCGGCGCGGGATCGAGCGGCGGAGCCTTGTGCTGGTCGGGATCGCGCCGCTGGTGGTCGAGACCGCCCAGGCTAGCGACCAAGGTGACGCGGGGCCGGACTATGCCTGGCTGCTGGCGATCGGCGGCGGCGGCTTGCTGATCGCGTGGATCCTGTTGCGGTGGGCAAACCGGACACCGGTGGCGGCGCGCGACAGCTTGCGTGCGCGCCGGGCCGCCCCGGTGAACCTCAGCGCGGACCTGGACGCGTGGGCGTCGACCGCGCCCGACCAGCGACCCGACGCGCCCGATCCTGATGCTGGGGAGCACCGCCGGTGATCATCGACGTGCACGCCCATTACACGCTGTCGGAGCGCCGCCCGGAAGGCGCTGACCGGTTCGCGTTCGAGTCGCCGGCCGACCCGGACAGCGACCTCCCGGCCGCGTTCGACACCTGCCTGGCGCCACGGGTGTGGCAGCGCCCGACGTGGCGGGGGCTGCGGCTCGCCCTCGGCTTGCCGCCGGCCGGTGAGCAACTCGACCGCCTGCTCGAGCAGCGCTACGCTGGGCACCTGCTGGCGCCAGGCCCGGTCGAGCGGATCGTGCTGCTGGCGTTCGACGCCTACCACACGACCGCAGGACAGATGACCCCGCGGCCGCGACGGCGGCGGGACCTCGGCACGGACATCTACAGCTCGAACTCGCTGATCCGCGCGCTGTGCCGGCGGCACCCGGAGCGGTTCCTCTTCGGCGCGTCGGTGCACCCCTACCGCGCCGACGCGCTGGCAGCGCTGGACGAGGTCTTCGCGGCCGGCGCTTGCCTCGTCAAGTGGATGCCGCTGCACCAGAACATCGACCCGGCTGACCCGCGGACCGTGGCGTTCTTCGAGCGCTGCGCCGAGTACGGCCTGCCGCTGCTGCTGCACGTCGGGCCGGAGTTCGCGCTCCGAACGCAGCACCCGGCGTACGGCGAGCTGACCGCGTTCCTGATCGCATTCGACCACCTCCGGCAGCGCGGGGCGATGCCCCCGGCGATCATCGCGCACGTCGCGACGCCGGTGACGCCGCTCGGGCCCTGGCGGCACTTCCGCCACCTGATCCGGGCGTTCGAGCACGAGTTCCGTGACGCACCGCTGTACGCGGACATCTCGGCCCTGACCGCGGTCGGCAAGCTGCCGGCGCTGAGCTGGCTGCGGCAGCGCCCGCACCTGCACCGCAAGCTGCTCTTCGGATCGGACTTTCCCGTGCCGCCGGCCCGGCCGTGGCTCGCGTGGCGTTACGGGCCGGCGCCTTTCAGCGCGCCGTTGTCGAACGCCTGGCCGCAGTTTGACGCCCAGGTCACGTCGAACGCCGGCTTCCTGGACGGCGTGTTCACGCGGGCGGCCGAGCTGCTGCCAAACGTCGACGTCTTCGCCGCTGCGGCGGATACGAGCGGCTTGACCCCTCCCGCAAAAGCCGCGAGAGTGCCGGGATGACTTTGACCAACGATCCCGAGCCCCGCAAGCCCCAGGCGAGTGCTTTCGCGGACGCCGGCTTTGCCACGATCTGCACACATTTCGGCGAGGACTACACGACGCAGGGCGGCGCGGTGGCGCCCCCGCTCTTCCAGACTTCGACCTTTGTCTACCCCGATTCCGAGACGTTTCACACCCGCAAGGAGCGTCCGGCGGCGCAAAGCGAGTACACCCGTCTCGGCAACCCGACGACCGCCCTGCTCGAGGGCAAGCTCGCGCAGCTCGAACGCGGCACCTGGGCACGGGCGTTCGGCTCGGGGATGGGCGCGATCGCCGGTGCTGTGCAGGCATGCGTCAAGAATGGCGATCACGTGGTCTGCGTGAAGCAGTGCTACCCACCGAGCCGATTCTTTCTGCGCCGCCTCGAGCGCTTCGGCGTGACGACGACCTACGTCGCCGGCGGTGATCCGCAGCCGTTCATCGACGCGTTCCAGGCCAACACGAAGTTGCTCTACCTCGAAAGCCCGACCGGCGGCACGATGGACGTGCTGCCCGTACGCCGGCTCGCGCAGTTCGCGCACGAGCGCGGGGCGCGGGTGATCTTCGACAACTCCTGGGCCACGCCCTACTTCTTCCGCCCGCTCGAGCATGGCGTTGACCTCGTGGTCCACAGCGCGACCAAGTACTTCGGCGGCCACAGCGATGTCGTCGCCGGCGTCGCCGTCGGCCGCGACGCCGATTTGCGGCGCGAGGTCCACGCCGAGGCCGAGTTCGGCGGGGCGACGCTCGACCCGTTCGCGGGTTGGCTGCTGGTGCGCGGGCTGCGGACGCTCGCGCTGCGGATGGAGGCCCACCAGAAAAGCGGTCTGGCGGTCGCCCGGCTGCTGGCCGAGTCGCCGGAAGTCGCCACCGTCTTTCACCCCGCGCTGCCCAGCCACCCGCACCACGCGACGGCGGCCGAGCAGTTCAGCGGCTACGGCAGCCTGTTCGGCTTCGTGCTGCGTGACGCCGGCGGCGAGCGCGCCCAGCGCTTCGTCGACCACCTGCGGCTGTTCGGGATCGGCGCCAGCTGGGGCGGCTACGAGAGTCTCGCGATCCTCGGGCCGTGGCTGCCCGACGGGACGGGCGGAACCTCGTGGTTGATTCGGCTGTTCATCGGGCTGGAGTCGCTGGACGACCTGCTGGCAGACATCAAGGGCGCCCTGCGAAGCTGAGTAGACAAAGGAGCAGCCGTGACGCCGGCGGTTGAACACGAACGCTTTGAACACCCGCTGGTTTACCGCTACGCCTCGGACGCCATGGTGCGGCACTGGAGCCCGCAGCGGCGGCACAGCACCTGGCGACAGATCTGGATCGCGCTAGCGGAGGCGGAACAGGAAGCGGGGCTGCCGATCACCGACGCCCAGCTCGACGCGCTCCGCGCGGAGCGCGACACGATCGACTTTGCGGCCGCCGCGAAGTACGAGAAACAGTTTCGGCACGACGTCATGGCGCACATCCATGCCTTCGGCGACGCGGCACCGAGTGCCCGCGGCATCATTCACCTCGGCGCTACGAGCATGGACATCGTCGACAACGCCGACCTGCTCCTGACGCGGAGCGCGCTGGAACTCCTGCAACAGCGGATGCTGGGCGTGGTGCAGGCGCTCGCGGACTTCTGCGAGCGGTATGCCGACCTGCCGACGCTCGGCTTCACGCATCTCCAGCCGGCCCAGCTCACGACCGTCGGCAAGCGCGGCAGCCTCTGGCTTAGCGACTTCGTGGACGACGTGCACAACCTGGAACAGCTGCGCAACGACTTGAAGTGCCGCGGACTGCGCGGCGCGACGGGTACGCAGGCCTCATTTCTGAAGTTGCTCGGCGATCCGCAGCGAGTCGCAGCGCTCGAGCACGCATTCGCGCAGAAACTTGGATTCAGCGAATGCTACGCCGTCTGCGGGCAGACCTACTCGCGCAAGGTCGACGTGGCGTTGCTCAGCGCGCTCGGCTCGCTCGCCAGCGGTGCGACCAAGCTTTGCAACGACGTCCGCCTGCTCGCGATGCTCAAGGAAATCGAGGAGCCCTTCGAGAAAAACCAGGTCGGCTCGTCCGCGATGGCCTACAAGCGCAACCCGATGCGCAGCGAGCGCTGCACCGGCCTCGCCCGCCACCTGATCAGCCTCACGCAGAGCGCCTTCACCACGCACGCTGCCCAGATGCTCGAGCGGACGCTCGACGACTCCAGCACCAAGCGGATCGTCTTTCCCGAGGCCTTCCTCACCGCCGACGCGATCGCCGTGCTCCTGCGGAACATTGTCGACGGGCTGGTCGTCTATCCCGAGATGATCAACGCCCGTCTCTCGGCCGAACTGCCCTTCATCGCCACCGAGGACATCCTGATGGCCGCCGTCAGCGCCGGCGGCGACCGGCAGGAGCTCCACGAGCGCATCCGCCAACACAGCGTCGCCGCGGGCGAGCAGGTCAAGCTCCACGGCCGCCCCAACGATCTCGTCGACCGCCTCCAGCAGGACCCGGCGTTCCAGGGCATCGACTGGACGGACCTGCTGGAGCCGCGACGGTACATCGGCCTGGCGGCCGACCAGACGCGCGATTTCCTCACCCGGGTGGTCCGCCCCCTCCTCGCCCGGTCCGACCTCGGCGACACCGGGACCCCGCCGGTCGAAATCTAACGCCTGATAAATAAACGACATACACCGACGTGATGCCTGGCAACGGCCGGCGGAAAGTCCGCCCGCAGTTTCTGATTTTGACGATTTGACATTTTTTGACGCCACGTCAATAGTCCGGGCATGAGCACGCTGACCCGCAAACAGCGCGAGATCCAGCAGCGCGAGACGCTCTTCCTCGATGTCGCCCAGGACCTGCTGCTGAAATACGGCTACCTCGGCTTCAGCATGGACCGCGTGGCGGCCGCCACTGAGTACTCCAAGGGCACGATCTACCAGCACTTCAGCTGCAAGGAAGACCTGATCGCCGGCGTCCTGATTCGGACGATGCGGGTCCGAGAGCAGCTTTTCGCGAAGGCCGCGACATTTCGCGGGCTCTCACGGGAGCGGATGACGGCCATCGGCGTGGCGGACCAGGTCTTCGCGCACCGCTTCCCGGATCACGACCGCATCGAGCGGATCACGAAAGTCGAGTCGATCTGGGAAAAGGCTTCTACACAGCGGCGTGACCAGTTCATGGCCCGCGATACGAACTGTCTGGGCACGGTACACGGCATCATCCGCGACGGGATCGCCCGCAATGAGCTCGACCTGCCGGACGGGTTGACTGAGGAAGGTCTTCTCTTCGGGCTGTGGTCGATGGCCGTCGGCGGGCGGATCATCATCACGCACGGCATCCTCGGGGGCATCGAGGGCTTCGAGGAGCTCGAAATACTCCAGGATCGCAATTACCAGGTGTATCTCGACAGCTACCGCTGGCGGCCCTTCTCCACCGAGCACGACTACCCGGCCGTGGTCGCGCGGGTGCAGGAAGAGGTCTTTGCCGACGAGCTCGAAGCAATCCGGGGCTAAGGCGTTTTTTTGGACCGATTATGACGAAACGTCAAAAAATGACTACTCGTGCATCGGTGATTACTGCGGCCGCCGTCCTGGGGGTCGGATTCGTCGGACTGTGGACCGGGTGGTTCGGGACACAGGCAAGCGCGGAGCCGCAGACCGGCGTGATCCCCGAGACCCCCGTCGCGGTCATGGCCGCCGAGTTACGAAACGAGGTCGAGCTTCAGCGGCGCTACACCGGCCGTGTCGTCGCCCGGCGGAGCACGACGCTCAGCTTCGAGCGCGAAGGACGGGTCGAAGCAATCCTCGTCGACGAGGGGGACGCGGTCACCGCGGGCCAGATACTTGCCCGGCTCGACACAGAGGCGCTGCGTGCGCGGCGCCGCGAGCTGGTCGCGCAGAGAGCGGCGGCCGAGGCCCGGCTCGAGGAAATGCGCAACGGGCCGCGAGCACAAACGATCGCCGCCGCCCGGGCCCGGGTCCAGGAGCAAGCCGCGCAGCTCGCGCTCGCCGACCGCGATGTCGAGCGGCTCTCCACGCTCATCGAGCAGGCCGACGCCACGGACAAGGAATTCGCCGACGCGAAGAACCGCGCCGCCATCGCGGCCGCCCAACTGGCGTTCGCGCGCGAGCAGCTCGACGAGTTGCTGGCGGGCACGCGGGTCGAGCAGATCGCCGCCCAGGAGGCAATGGTCGCCCGGGCGGCCGCCGCCATTGAGCAGGTCGACGTGCAGCTTTCCAAGAGTGAACTCGTCGCCCCCTTTGACGGCACGGTGGCGGAGCGGCTCGTGGATGAGGGCGCGGTGCTGAGCCCGATCAACACGGCCGTCTCGGTGCTGCGCTTGTTGGAGACCGGCGCGCTCGAGGCCCGCGTTGGCTTGCCGGCCGACGTCGCGATGGATTTCGAGCCCGGCGCACCGGCCACGCTCACGATCGCGGGCAACCCCGTGGCCGCGACGGTGAAAACGCGCATTCCCGAGCTCGACCCAACGACACGAACGCAGACCGTGCTGTTCACGCTGGCGCCGGACCAGGCGGGCCACCTGACGCCCGGCCGCATGGTGCGGCTCGCGGTCAAAGAGCGCCGGATGGCCCGCGGCTTCTGGATCCGGCTGGACGGGCTGGTGAAAGGCGAGCGTGGGCTGTGGGCGGCCTTTGCGCTGCAGGCGACGGGCGAGCAGCGCAACGGCCAGGAGGTCTACCGCCTCGAACGCCGTCCGGTGGAGGTCCTGCACACCGAGGCGGATCGCGCATTCGTCAGCGGGCTGGTCGAGGACGGCACGCTGCTGGTCGACCGCGGCGCGCACCGCGTCGTGCACGGCGAGCACGTCACGGTCGCCCAGCAGATGAACAACACCACGACCGAGACGGCGCCGGAGACGCGCTGATGGCCGGCCGACTCGATCTCGCCACGCTCTTCTTTCGCCAGCGCCGCCTCCTGCTGCTCGTGGTGGGCGTGGTCGTTGTGGCGGGCATGGCCGCCTTCCAGACGCTGCCGCGCTCCGAAGACCCCACGCTGACGCGGCGCTTCGCGACGATCCTGACGCCGTTCCCCGGCGCCGACGCCGAGCGCGTCGAAGCACTGGTAACCGAGAAGCTCGAAGAAGCGCTGCAGGAAGTCGAGGAGATCAAGACCCTTGAATCGACGTCGCGCAGCGGCCTTTCGGTGCTGTTGGTCGAGCTACAAGACGCGGTCATCGACGTCGATCCGATCTGGTCCCGCGTCCAGAACGAGCTCGATACCGTGGTTCCCGACCTGCCGGCCGGCGTCGGCACGCCGCAGCTCGAGCGCGAGACGATCACGGCCTTCACGCTGATCGTCGGCGTCGTCTGGGACCAGCCCGGCGCGCCGCAGTACGCCATCCTCCGTCGCCAGGCCGAGGCGCTCGAAACCGCCCTGCGCGGCGTACCCGGAACGTCCGACGTCGAGCTCTTCGGCGCGGCGGCCGAAGAGGTTCTCATCGAACTCAACCCCACCGAGCTCGCCGCGCTTGACCTGACGGCGGCGCAGGTGTCGGCCGCGCTGCGCCGCGCGGACGCGAAGGATCCGGCCGGGCTGCTGAACCATCCGGACTCGAACCTGCTGATCGAGGTGACCGGCGAGGTCGAGACGCTCGACCGCGTGCTGAACATTCCACTGCGCACCGGCCCGGACGGGCAGGTCGTGCAGGTTGCGGATGTTGCAACGGTGCGCAAGGCGATGGCCGACCCGCCGGCCGAGCTGACGCTGGTCGACGGTCGGCTGGGGATCGCCGTCGCGGCGCGGATGCAGGAGGGCGAGCGGGTTGACCGCTGGGCCCGCGACGCCCACGCGGTGGTGGCCGACTTCCAGGCGGCCGCCCCGCCCGGCCTGCTGATCGACGCGGTCTTCGACCAGAGCGATTACGTGGCGGCCCGGCTCAATGGCCTGATGATCAACCTGTTGCTCGCGATGGGGCTGGTGGTCGGCGTCGTGCTCGTGATGATGGGCTGGCGCTCGGCACTGGCCGTCGGGTTGGCGTTGCCGTTCACGAGCGCCATGGTGCTGGCGGGGATGTCGCTGCTGGCCGTGCCGATGCACCAGATTTCGGTCACCGGGCTGATCGTCGCGCTCGGGCTGCTGATCGACAACGCGATCGTGATCACCGACGAGGTCCGTCGGCGCCGCCACGCCGGCGAGACGCCGCAGGACGCGATCGGCAAAAGCGTCCGTCACCTGGCCATCCCGCTGTTCGGCTCGACGTTCACCACCGCGCTGGCGTTCATGCCAATCGTGCTGATGCCGGGCCCAGCCGGCGAGTTCGTCGGCGCGATCGGCCTGAGCGTGGTGCTCGCGATCGCCGCGTCGCTGTTCTTGTCGCTGACGATCATCCCGACGGTCGCGGGCATGCTCGAGCAGGCCGTGCCCAGTCGCATCCCGTGGGGCTTTCTCGCCGACGGCCTGCAGCCCGGCCCGCTCGCCCGCGGGTACCGGAGCTGGCTGAACCTGATCATGCGGCGGCCGCTGGTCGGCGTCGCGTCAGCCGTCGCGCTCCCGCTGGTTGGCTTCGCCCTGGCGCCGACGCTGGAGGAGCAGTTCTTTCCACCGGCCGATCGCGACCAGGTCCAGATCCAGCTACGGTTGCCGACGCACACGTCGCTCGCGGCGACACGGCAGACAGTCGGCGCGGCCCAGGAGCTCCTGCTCGATCACCCCGAGGTCGAGCGCGTCCACTGGTTTTTGGGCACCAGCGCACCGAAGTTCTACTACAACATGATGGGCAACGAGGACGCGTCGCCGTTCTATGCCCAGGCGCTGGTCCAGCTGCGCAGCGACCGCCACGGCGATCGCACGACCAATGCGCTTCAGGCGCTGCTCGACACGCGCCTGCCCGAGGGGCTCTTTCTCGTCCGCCAGCTGGAGCAGGGACCGCCCTTCAGCGCGCCGGTCGAGCTGCGGCTCTTCGGTCCGGACCTCGCCGAACTGCGCCGTTTGGGCGACGCGGTACGGGCGGCGATGAGCAGCCTGCCGGCGACCACGCACACGCAGATGACGCTGCGCGACGGGCGGCCGAAGCTGTCCGTCGTGCTCGACGACGAGGAAGCACGCGCGGCGGGGCTGACGAACGTTGATGTTGCGCAGCAGCTCCAGGCGAACTTCAGCGGGGCGACGGGCGGGTCGCTGCTCGAGGAGACCGAGCAGCTTCCGCTGCGCGTCCAGCTCCGGCAACGGGCCACCGTCAGCGACCTGGCCGCCGTCGACGTGATCGCCGCGCAGCCCGGCGCGGGGGGCGGGCGCTACCTGCCGCTCGCGGCGCTGGGCCGGCTGGAGCTCCGCCCGGAAATCGCCAGCATCACCCGCCGCAATAACCAGCGGGTCAACACGGTCCAGGCCTACGTCGCCGCCGGCGTGCTGCCGAACACCGTCCTGACCGCGCTCCAGGAAGAGCTCGATCAGCGAGGCTTTGCACTGCCCCCCGGTTACCGGCTCGAGATCGGCGGCCAGGAGGCCGAGCGCAACCGCGCGATCGGCAACCTGCTGGCGTCGCTGAGCGTGCTGATCGTGCTGATGATCGCGACGCTGGTGCTCACGTTCAACTCGTTCCGACTCGCGGCCCTGCTCGCGGTGACCGCGGGGCTGGCGCTCGGTCTCGGCACGCTCGCACTGTGGCTCGGCGGCTACGCGTTCGGCTTCATGGCGATCGTGGGGTGCATGGGGCTGGTCGGCGTCGCGATGAACGACTCGATCGTCGTCCTGGCGGCGATCCGCGAGAACCCGGCCGCCCGCGACGGCGACGCCGAAGCGATCGCCGAGGTGACCTTCCGGGCGACACGGCACGTGCTGGCCACGACGATTACGACGATCGCCGGCTTCACACCACTGTTGATCGCGGGGGGCGACTTCTGGCCGCCGCTGGCGACCGCGATCGCGGGCGGCGTCGTCGGCGCCACGCTCCTCGCGCTGGTGCTGATGCCCAGCGTTTATCGGCTCTTGCATCGCGGAACGACTGCGAGCGTCGCATCGGAGCCGGCTGAAGAGGGTGCTGGCCATCCCGCCTTCGCCGCCGGTTGAACCCGTCGGGCGCCCCCCGCCTTCATACGGTCTTCGTCAGCCGTACCATCCGCGTCAGTGGGACCACATCGCGGCCGCGCTCGCTGGATCTCGTCCGCGATTTCGCGGGCGGCACCGCGCGACGCGTCGTGACCGCGGTTCACACGCCATCACGCGCGATTTTCCTTTACCGGCGACGCGAATTCGATAGAGTAAGTCGCACGGCACCACCGTCCGGTAACCATGCTGGCGAGGACACTCCATGCAGGTTGTCTTGGTGTCAACCTACACCCACCCCGTCGCGCTGGGCCTGCGGTATGTCTCGTCCTATCTCAAAGCCGCCGGCCATGATGTCACCCTGCTGTTCATGACCTCGAAGCGGGACACGGCCAAGGCGGACTTCAGCCCCGCGGTGCTCGAAGACTTCGTCGAGCGCTGCCGCGGCGCCGAGCTGGTCGGCATGGGGCTGATGACCAACACCTTCAACCGCGCCTGCAAGCTGACTGAAACGCTGCGGGAAGCCGGCGTGCAGGCCCCGATCATCTGGGGCGGCACCCACCCGACGGTCGCGCCGGAGGAATCGATCGCGGTCCCCGACGCGATCTGCGTCGGTGAGGGCGAAGAGCCGCTGCTCCATTTCATCGAGCACCTTGAGGTCGGCAAGAACCCCACCGGCATCGCCAGCCTCGGCTTCCGCGGCGGCGGCCCGTTCGGCAACCGGACCGACATCCGCAACCCGGTGCGGCCGCTGGAGCGCGAGCTCGACGATTACCCGTTCCCCGACTATGAGCTCGAGACGCAGTGGGTGACGGGCACTGACGGCCTGGAGCCCGCGCGCCTCGACAACCTTCGCGGGTCGCTGCACCGCCTGCGGATTGAAACGACCCGCGGCTGCCCCTACTCCTGCACCTTCTGCAACAACGCCGCCCTGCTGAAGGTCTACAAGGGCAAGGGCGCGTGGGTCCGGCGGCGCTCGGCCGACAGCGTGATCGAGGAGATCAACCGCGCCCGCCGCTGCTTCCCGACGATCGAGGCCGTCAACATCGTCGACGACCTCTTTTTCGTCCGCAGCGAGGAGGAGATCGAGGACTTCGCGCTCAAGTACAAGGAGCGGGTCAACCTCCCGCTCGAGCTCGACGCCTTCCCGAACACGATCACCGACGAGAAGGTCAAGTCGCTCGCGCGCGTCCCGATCGCCCTGATCAGCATGGGCATCCAGTCGGGCAGCCAAAAGACGCTGAAGGAGATCTACCAGCGCCCGACGCCGATCGAGAAGATTGCCGGCGGCATCGAGATCTTCCGCCAGCACCGCATCAAGGCCGAGTACCACTACATCGTCAACAACCCCTACGAGCCGGAAGAGAACGTCGTCGAGACGATGCGGTTCATCGCCGACCACCACAACACGCGCGGCGCCGTCCTACGCGTCTTCCCGCTGATGTTCTACCCCGGCACGCCGCTTTACGAGCGGGCCAGGGCCGACGGCATCATCGGCGCCCGCCACGACGCCGCCTACGACTACATGTACACCGGCAGCCTGCAGTTTGCCGGCCACGACTACCTCGGCGTTTGGCTGCGGACCGTACTGCACCTCCGCAACATCGGGCTGCCGCGCTGGACCGTGCACCGCATCGTCGACTTCGCGACCAACCGCGGCGTCCGCAAGCTGATCGACCACAAGTGGTTCGCGCCGACGGCGTTCTTCGGCTTCCAGATCGGCCGCAAGCTGGCCAAGAACTTGATCTACCAGCCCTTCATCAAGCCGTTCAAGTATCTCAAGCGCCCGCCGCGCTACGAGGAGCTCCATCCCGAGGACGAGGTCACGCTGTCCCGCAACAACCTGGGGCTGGCCGACCCGCAGCCGGCCAAGCCGACGCGCCGCCGGCGCCAGCCGGCCACCGAGCCGCTGGCCCGCTGGCAGGTGCCCGCCGTGAACTGGCACGCGCAGCGCTACCGCCCCGGCAAGGTCGTCGCCAAGCCGGAGCACGTGTTGGGGGTCTCGCCGGACGGCGGCGTCGCCCTGCCGATCGCCACCCTCTCAGCATCCAATCAACCGGCGGAGCGGGCCCATCGGCCCTGAGCCGACAGCGGGTGGCGAAGCGCCAGGCAACGATTAACACCCGGCGGGCTGCCAAGGTATCCCGCCGCCATGAAGTGCCAGGTCCCGCGTGACCTCCGACGTCCGCTGCCGGCCTGAAAGTGGCGAATACCCGACATCGCCTTACGTAAATTCGCTTGTCTGCTGCGAAAATGGCGAGTAAGCTTTAAGTAATGCCTACGATGACGCTGCAAAGATTTTGCACAATTGTCCTCCGGCGTCTCTCAGCCGGCGGGCGATTTCCGCTTGCCGCCCCCCTTTGGCTGGCCCAGCTTTTTTGGGGCGCCATGCTCCTTGTACACGTGCCGCCTTGGTTCAGCGTCGCGACCGCGGTTCTTGGCGGCGGCAGCCTCGCGGACGGCGGTAACTTGCTGATGCTGTCGGCCATACTGCTTTTCAGCGGGATCAAGCTTTGCCGCCCGGCGTGGATGCGTTGCCAGTGGACGGCCCAATCGGGAATGGCCGCGGTGCTCATCGTGGCGCTGCTGCACGTGGACACCGGCGAAGGCTGGCTGGTCGCTAGCCTCCCGCCGGAGACCACGCCGATCGCGGTTGCGTGCGGGGTTCTCGGCGGGCTGTGGCTGGCAAGCCGTATCAGGCCAGCGCGGATTGCCGCCCCGACGCCGGCGCGGTGGCGCTGGCAGCCCCCCATCTACGGACTGGCCCACGCCCGTCCGATCCGCCAGGGCTGGGTACCCCGCGGGCCGCCGCGCCGCTAGATTGACGACGCGTGCACGGGTGACGACCCGGCCAAATCCGCCGGTGACCGCACCCGCTGCGAGAGCCGTTCTCGCTCGGCACCCGCTGAGCGCCTGAACCCTCGTCATCAGGATCCGTCATCATGACCCGAACCTCCGAGCGCGAGATCCCGCGCCTGACGGCGGACAACGTGCATCCCCCCAGCAACCGCGGCCTATTGCTGGTCAACGTCGGCACCCCCGACGCCCCAACCCCCCAGGCAGTCCGCCGCTACCTGGCCGAGTTCCTGAGCGATCCGCTGGTCATCCAGCTGCCGAAGTTCATGCGCCCCTTCCAGCGCCTGCTCGGCCGCTACATCGCCGTCACGCGAGCGGCCTCTTCCGCGAAGAAGTACGGGCTGGTCTGGAGCGAGCTCGGCTCGCCGCTCCGCGTGATCATGGAGGAGCAGGCGGCGGCCGTCCGCAGCCGCCTGCCCGATTGGCAAGTCTTCATCGCGATGCGTTACGGGACACCCAGCATCGAGCAGGCCCTGCGAGAGATGGCGGCCGCCGGCGTGACGGAACTGGTCGTCCTGCCGGTCTACCCGCAGTTCAGCCAGACCACGACCGGCACCGTCGTGCAGGAGGTCTACCGCGTGCTCCGCGCCAGCGGTTTGCACCTGAACGTCCGCACGCACACCACCTGGTTCAACGACGCCGGCTATGTCAACGCCCAGGCCCACCTGATCGCCGACTACGCGAAGCAGCACCGCCTAACACCCGACAACAGCTTGCT
Source organism: uncultured Planctomycetales bacterium (assembly GCA_964499235.1). GTDB lineage: Bacteria > Planctomycetota > Phycisphaerae > UBA1845 > Fen-1342 > JAFGRR01. Next base: position 17,030 of record CAZCKC010000007.1, read on the forward strand.
GCTCTTCAGCGCCCACGGCCTGCCGGTTTCGTACGTCGAGCGCGGCGACCCGTACCAGCGGCAGCTGCTGGAAAGTGTCCGGCTGATCGGCGAGCGGCTCGGCTGGCCCGCGGACCGCTACCGGGTCGCGTACCAGTCGCGTGTCGGCCGCCAGCAGTGGCTCACGCCCGAATTGCTCGGCACGCTCCGGGAGCTCGCGGCGGCCGACGAGCGACGGGTGCTGGTCTGCCCGATCAGCTTCGTGGTCGACTGCCTCGAAACGCTCGAGGAGCTGCACATCGGCGCCCGCGAGGTCTTCAACGCGGCCGGCGGCGACTTGTGGATCTGCCCCGCCCTGAACACCTACGAGCGGTTCATCGACACCGTGCGCAACCTCACGCTCCGTGGCCCGCAGCCGATCGGCTCGTGGAAGCGCGGCCACACACCGCTGTTCGACGTGTCGCCGGTGCAGGAAACGCCCGCGGATGACTGCGGGCTCGACCGGCTGGTCATGCTGGGCGTCACGCTGAAGAACCGCATCGGCGGCGGCGCCGGCCCGCCGCTGAACTACACCGACGAAGCGGGGCTGTCGTGCGTCAAGCGGCCGCACCACGAGACGCAGCTTGTGCTCGAGCAGCTCAAGGCGCGGGGCCTGGTCGCGGAAGCCTTCATCTGGAACACCTGCTTTAGGTTCGAGTGCTACGCCTGGCTGCCAAAGCACGTGACGAAACAGGACAGCGCGTGCATTGTCGATGACCTGCGGCGGACGCTGTTCGCGACCACTTCCGAGGAGACGCCGACCAACCTGCTCTTCGGCGCCAACGCCTGGCACCACCTGATGCGGACGATCTCGGGACTGAACAGCGGCCTCCCCGGCGACAAGGACATCGTCGACCAGTTCCTAACCGCGTTCCAGCTGGCCGAGAACGCCAGGAGTGCCGGCCCGCACGCGCGGGCACTTTCGCAGCACGCGACCGACATCGCCGCCCGGGTCCGGACCGAGACCGGATGGGGGCGTCTCGATCCGGGCTACTGCTACGCCGCGCTCCAGCAGATCGAAGGGCAGCTGCCGCTGCGCCTCGCCAATGCGCGCCACGTCGTCATCGGCGGCTCGACGACTTCGCGCTCGATCCTCGAGACGCTCTACGACCAGTTCGGCGTCAAGGAGCCCAGCGTCACGTTCGTCTACCGCACGCACCAGGGCGGCAACATGAAGCTGCTGCGAAAAGCCGTCCGGCATGGCCGCCGGTTGCGCGTCCAGCGTTACGACGACCCCGCCGTCCTTGCGGCGATCACTGATGCCGACGTCCTCTTTTTTGGCATCGACCGCGACGAGCCGGTGCTGACCGCGGAGATGCTCCAGCGACTGCGGGACTTCAACGAGCGCCCGCTGGTGATCATCGACTTCAACACGGCCGGCTCGACAGCGGGCGTGGCCGAACTGCAGGGCGTCACGCTCTGGGATGCGACCGGTCTGGAAACCGCGGTCCAGGCCCACGCCGACGAGATGTGCCGCAGCCACGAGTTCCCGGACATCCTCCAGGAAGCGGAGCAGTGGATCAGCACCCAGGCGCCGGAACCGACACCGCCGGGTTTCGAATTGCCCTGCGTCATCGAGAACGACGCCGGCCAGCCGACCTGCTCACGTTGTGGCCAGCGAGCTGTTGATGCGCTCGTGAAGGCGAGGAACTCGGCATGAGCCCGGACAGCCTCACGCTCGACATGGACACGTTCCGCCGCTACGCCGGCCAGGCGCTGCCCCGCCACGTGGCTTATCCGATGCCCACGTGGTGGGAGAACCTCGACGCGGGCGGGGCATACGCCCTGCTGGAGCACAGCCGCGACCAGGCCGCCCCGCCCGACCTCTCGATCTATGTTCACGTGCCCTTCTGCGAGCAGATCTGCCGCTATTGCGCCTGTAACCGGATCGCCTTGCCGAAGACCGCTTCCAACGCCGCCACGCGGCTGGACGAGTACCTGACGGCGGTCGCGGCGGAAGTCCAACAGGTGCTGGCGCATGCTGGCCGGCGCACGGTCAAGCAGATTCACTGGGGCGGCGGGACCCCGACGTACCTGACCGGCGACCAGATGAAGCGGCTGTTCGCCGCGCTCGCCGACCACGTGACGATCGCCGACGACGCCGAGATCGCGATCGAGATCGACCCGCGGGTCACCGGCACCGACGCGCTGCGGACCCTCCGCGAACTGGGCTTCAACCGCGTCTCGCTCGGCGTGCAGGACTTCGACCCGCACGTCCAGCAGCACGTCCGCCGGATCCAGCCAGTCGAGATGGTCGCGCAGATGGTCAGCACCTGCCGCGCCCTCGGCTTCGCGAGCGTCAACTTCGACCTGATCTACGGCCTGCCGAAGCAGACGGTGGCCTCGGTCCGCCAGACGCTCGCGCAGACCGTCGCGTTGCAGCCCGACCGCATCGCCTACTACCAGTTCGCGCAGATCCCCGACAAGATCGCCGTCCAGCGCGGGCTCGACTACACCGCCCTGCCCGACAGTGAGACCAAGTTCGAGATGTTCATGACCGGGCTCGAGGTCCTGACGGCCGCCGGCTACGAGTTCATCGGCCTCGACCACTTCGCCCGCCCGGACGAGGGCCTGGCCCGTGCCCGCGCGGCCGGCACCATCCAACGCAACTTCCAGGGCATGACCACCGGCGGCGGCTACGACCTGGTCGGGATCGGTCCCTCGTCGATCAGCCACCTCTCCCAGGTCGGCTATCTCCAGAACGTGCGGCAACTGCCGGATTACGTCGCCCGCGTCAGCGCCAACCAAACGCCGATCTTCCGCGGCAAGCCGTTCAGCCGCGACGACTGCATTCGGCAGGCCACGCTCGGCCAGCTCTACTGCCTGGCCGAAATCCGCCCCGAGCTGATCGAGCAGGAATACGACCTTGACTTCGACGCCTACTTCGCCCGCGAGCTCGCCATCCTGCACGAGCTGGCGGCTGACGGGCTGGTCCAACTGGACGGCCGCCGGATCAAGCTGACGATGCCGCTCGGCCGCGTGCTGATGCGGACGGTGGCGGCGGTCTTCGACGCCTATCTCGAGCCCGACGCCTACAAGACCGGCGACCGGCAGTACTTCTCGGCCAATGCGTAAGCGAGGTCCCGCCGCGTGAACGACGCAGCGATGTCAACCGAGCCTCTCCTCCTGCGAGCCGCGCGGGGTGAACGCACCGCGCGCACGCCGGTCTGGCTCATGCGGCAGGCCGGCCGTTTTGATCCCGCGTACCGCGACCTGCGCGCGCGTGACGGGCGTCCACTAGAGCAGCTCTTCCAGTGCCCCGACGCCGCGACCGAGATCTCGCTGTTGCCGCAACGCTTCGGCGTCGACGCGATCATCTTCTTCCAGGACATCCTGACGCCGCTCGGTCCGCTGGGCGCACCGTTCGTCTTTCGGCCCGGCCCGGTGTGCGAGCATCCGCCCCGAACGCGGGCGGACATCGAGACCCTGCACCCCTTCGACATGGAAGCGGGCGTGCCGTTCGTCGGCGAGACCCTGCGGCGGATTCGGCGACGGCTGGACGGCGCCCTGCCGCTGCTGGGCTTCGCCGGCGCACCGTTCACGCTGGCCGCGTTCCTGCTCGAAGGCGGTAGCCCCGGGCAAGCCGCCCCGGCGCTCGAGCATTTCCTAACAGACGAACCCGCGCTCGCCCACGAACTGCTCGGCAAGCTGGCCGACATGACGGCCGCGTACCTGCACTACCAGCTCGACAACGGCGCCGACGCGGTCCAGCTCTTTGAATCTTGCGCTAACCTGCTGAGCCCAGCACAGTACCGCACCTTCGCGCTGCCCTACCAGCAACGGGTCTTTGAGCAGCTGCCCCCCCACGCACTCACGATCATCTTCGCCCGCGAGCTCGACGACCCGGCGCTGCTGGCGGCCGCCGGGGCCCGGGTGCTGAGCCTCAGCTCGGCGGTCACCGTCGACGCCGCCCGCGCCGCGGTCGGCCCCGGCTTTGCGCTCCAGGGCAACGTCGACAACCACCTCCTGGCCCACGGTGACCTGCCGGCAATCGAGACCGCCGTCCGCGCTTGCATCGCGGCCGGCCAGCACACCGGCCACATTCTGAACCTCAGCCACGGCCTCTTGAAAGACACCCCCGTCGAGCACGTGCAGCGGCTGATCACGCTGGCCCACGAGACGCGCTGCGACCCAATCGATGCGGCAGGCAGCGAAGCGAACCGATGAACACAAAAACGGCTGACATCCTGGTCATCGGCGGCGGAATTACCGGGCTGACCACGGCGTGGCACCTCCACAAGGCCGGCCGCGACGTGCACCTGCTCGAAGCCCGCGACCACGTCGGCGGCGCCATCCGCACCGAAGAGCGGGACGGCTTCCTGCTGGAGAAGGGGCCGTTCAACGTCATCGTGCGCGACCCGGCGTTCGAGGCGCTGCTCGATGACTTCGCCGACGCCGTCACGGTCGTCACGGCCAGCAACCAGGCCAGGAACCGCTACATCTATCGCCACGGCCGGTTGATGCCGGTGCCGACCGGCCCGCTGCAACTGTTGACGACGCCGCTGCTGTCCGCCGGCGCGAAGGCGCGGCTGATCCGCGGCCTGCTCATCAGCCAACGTGGCAAGGAACCCAACACGACGCTCGACGAGTTCGCCAGCCGGCGGTTCGGTCCCGAGGTCGCCGACACGCTGGTCAGCGCCGCGATCGCGGGGATCCTCGCCGGCGACATCCGCACACTCAACGCCTACGCCTGCTTCCCGGTGCTCGAGGACTTCGACCGGAAGTCGTTCAGCCCGCTCGGCCGCACGCTCCGCCGCGTGCCCCAGATGATCAGCAAGCGGCGCAGCCCCGCCAAAGGGCGCCGTTGGAAAGGTCTCGTCAGCCTCGACCGCGGGCTCGGCGCACTGGTGGATGCCATGGCACACCGCCTTGGCGACCGCGTCGTCACCAACGCACCGATCAACGGCATCACCCACGAGAATGGGCGCTACCGCGTCGTGGCCGGCGACGAGGTCTGGGACACACCGCGGCTGGTGCTCAGCTCGGCCGCCCAGCGCGCGGCCACGCTGCTCGAGCCGCTGCGGCCTGACGCCGCCCGCACCCTGCGTGAGATCCAGAGCGCCTCGCTCGTGGTGGTCAATCTCGCGTTTCGCGCGGCCGACGTCGGGCACCCGCTCGACGGCTTCGGCTTCCTCGTCCCCCGCAATGAGCCGGCGTTCCCGCTGATGGGCGTGCTCTTCGCCGACAGCGCGTTTCCGCACCACGCGCCAGCCGACCAGCACTTGCTGCGCGCTTTCATCGGCGGCACGCGCACGCCAGATGCGCCGCGCTGGACCGACGAGCGACTGCTGGCGGCCGCTCTCCAGGGCGTCCGCGAGACGCTGCTCGTCACCGGTGAGCCGACGCTCGTCGACATCTGCCGCTACGAGGCCGCGATTCCGCAGTATGACCTGCAGCACCGCCAGCGCATCGCGCAACTCCACCGCTGCCTCGCCAATTTGCCGAACCTCTACCTGGCGGCGAACTACCTGGAGGGCGTCTCGATCAACGACTGCATCCGCGTCGGCCGCGACGTCGCCCAGCAGATCATGGCCGAGCATCCCGCGTCGGAGATCGCCGATGTCGCCTGAGTCGCTGCCGCGCCCGACCGAGCGCCCGCGCCGCCTGCGCCGCACGCCGGTCCTGCGCGCCCTGGTGCGTGAGACGGCGCTCCCGCCGGAGCGCCTGGTCCTGCCGCTGTTCCTCGTCGACGGCCGCAACCAGCGTGCCCCGATCGCCGCGCTGCCGGGGCACGCCCGGCTCTCGCTCGACGAGGCCGAACGCGAATGCGAAGCCGCCCGCGTACTCGGCGTCAACGCCTTCGCGCTCTTCCCGGCCATCGAGAAATCCCGCAAGACGCCCGACGCCCGCGAAGCCCTGAACCCCGAGAACCTCGCCTGCCAGGCCGTCCGCCACCTGCGCGCCAAGCTGCCGGACTGCTGCCTGGTCACCGACGTGGCCCTCGACCCCTTTTCGAGCGTCGGCCATGACGGCTTGGTCAGCGAAGACGGGATCGTGCTAAACGACGAAACGGTCGACCTACTCGCACAAATGGCGGTCCTCCACGCAGCCGCCGGCGCCGATATCGTCGCCCCGTCCGACATGATGGACGGCCGCATCGCCGCAATCCGCGCCGCCCTCGACCAAGCGAATCACAGCGATGTCGCGCTCCTCGCCTACACCGCGAAATACGCCTCGGCCTTCTACGGCCCGTTCCGCGAGGCCCTCGACTCCGCGCCGGTCGACGCCCCGAACGTGCCGCGCGACAAGCGCACTTATCAGATGGATCCCGCCAACCGCCGCGAGGCCGTGCGTGAGGCCCGGCTCGACGCGGCCGAGCACGCCGACCTGCTGATGGTCAAGCCCGCGCTGCCCTACCTCGACATTATTTCCGCGCTCAAGCAGCAGCACGACCTGCCGATCGCGGCCTACCACGTCAGCGGCGAATACGCGATGGTCAAGGCGGCGGCGGAGCGCGGCTGGCTCGACGCGGCGGCGTGCCTGCATGAATCGCTGCTGGCCATCGCCCGGGCGGGCGCCGATGTGATCTTCACCTATGCGGCCAAGGAGTACGCGGCGGCGTACCATCAGCGCGGCGGCACCCCCGCCTGAGCGATCGCGGCCGCCAGTTGCTCGAATCCCGGCGTCGGCGCCGCGACCCACGGCGCGACCCCGAGCGTGTGCAGCGCGGCGGTTGTCGTCCTGCCGATGCTCGCAAAGGGACGCGGCCGACGGCCGACCGCGCGGACCGCGCTCGGACTTGTTACCGCGACCACGTCGATCCACTCGACGACGGACTCGTCATACGCCCGTGGCACCGTGTCATAGAGCACCAGCGAGTCGACCGGCAGCTCCGCCGGCCACGTCGTCTCCGGCGCCTGCCCCGACCGCGGATAGACGATCCGTCCGGCGATCACCTGCGCCGCAAGCTGGTCGAACAGGTCGTGGGCCGACTCGCCCGCGCTCACCAGCGCGACGTTCATCCCGTACGAGCGCGCCAGCTCGGCGGACGCCGGCCCCACCACCGCCACCCGCGGCCGGCAGGCGGCGGCCGCGTCACCCACGCACCGGATCGCGTACGGACTCGTCAGCACGAGCCAGTCACGCGCGTCAAGCTCGTTCAGGAAACGTTCCGGCGGCGTGACCACTGTCTGCTCGACCACCGGCTCGTGCACCGGCGTCAGGCCGTGCTGCTCGAGCGCTTGGCCGAGCGGCCCGCCCGGCTGCTCTTGCCGCGTCACCCAGACCCGCATGCCGCCTGCAGCTCCCCCATCAGTTTCTTTGCCAGCAGCGCGCCGAGCTGCGCCGCGTCGGCGCCAACCTCGCTTCCCGCGGCCAGGTGCGCGAGATCATCCGAGTACAGCCGGCCGGTCAATCGCAACCCCGCGCCCGACACCTCGGCGTACGCTGCCACCGGCGTGTGACAGCCAGCCTTGATCGTCGCCAGAAACGCCCGCTCCGCCGTCACGCAACGTCGCGCCGTGGAATCCTCGATCGCGGCCAGCACCGCCCGCACCTCGCCGTCCGCCGACCGAGACTGCACCGCGAGCGCCCCCTGCGCCGGCGCCGGCAGCATCTGCTCGAGCGTCAGGTCGATCCGATGCGGGTGCTCGATTCCCAGCCGCTGCAACCCCGCCGCCGCCAGCACGGTCCCGTCCAGCCCCTCCCGCGCGATCTTCTCCACCCGCGTCGGCACGTTGCCACGGATCGGCACGATCTCAAATACCCCGAGCCGCCGCAGCTGCGCCGCCCGCCGCGGGCTGTTCGTCGCGATCTTCGCCTTCGCCGGCAGCTCCTCCACCCGCTGCGGCCCGTTCGTTAGCAGGACGTCATGCACCGGCGCCCGCGCGGGTACCGCCGCCACCGTCAGGCCAGCCGTCTCAGCTGTCTGCAAATCCTTGAAGCTGTGCACCGCGAAGTCGACCCGCTCGTCGCTCAGCGCCGCTTCCAACGCGCTGACAAACGCGCCGACCGGCCAGCCCGGACCGAAATTCTCGTCCGTGCGCTGGTCGCCGGCCGTCTTGATGATCCGCTCTTCTATCTCGAGCTCGGGAAAGTGCTCGCGCAGCCGGGCGCAGACCCATCGCGTCTGCCACAACGCCAGTGCGCTGCCCCGCGTTCCGACCGTGAGCCGCCTCATGCCGCCAGCTCCTGCAGCGTCTCCCCCGCCGCCGCGATCGCGTGCTCGATCGCCGCGTCATCGTGCGCGGCCGAGATGAACAGCGCCTCATACCCCGACGGCGGCAGCCAGACCCCGCGATCCAGCATCCCCTGGAAGAACCGCGCAAACCGGGCGTGATCTGCCGCCTGCGCCGTCGCGAAGTCCCGCACCGGCTCCGGCGCGAACGCAAAGCCCAGCATCCCGCCGAGCGCCCCGCTCGACAACGGGATCCCGGCCTGCTCGGCCGCCTGCTGCAAGCCCCCCGCCAGCCGCGTCGCCTTCGTTTCCAAGCCCTCGTAGAAGCCCTCGGCCTGGCAGAGCGTCAGCGTCGCCAGCCCCGCGGCCATCCCGACCGGATTCCCGCTCAGCGTACCCGCTTGGTACATCGGCCCCAACGGGCTCACGTTTTCGAGCAATGCCCGCGGCCCCGCGTACGCCGCCACTGGCATCCCGCCGCCAATTACCTTGCCAAGACACGTGATGTCCGGCCGGATGCCGCACAGCCGCTGATAACCGCCCCACGCCACGCGAAAGCCCGTCATGACCTCGTCAAAGACCAGCAGGCTCCCGTGCTGATCGCACAGCTCACGCAGCGCTTCCAGAAATCCCGGCTCCGGCCGCACGAACCCCATGTTTCCCGCCACCGGCTCAACGAAGACTCCCGCGACGTCCTCGCCATGCTCGGCCAGCAACGCGCGGACCGCGTCGGCGTCGTTGTAGGGCGCCAGCAGCGTTCCGCGGACGGCCTCAGCCGTCACGCCCGCGGAATCGGGCTGTCCAAAGGTCGCCGCTCCCGAGCCGGCCGCAACCAGCAGCGCGTCGGCGTGCCCGTGATAGCAACCGTGGAATTTCACGATCTTTGACCGCCCCGTGGCCGCCCGGCTCAAGCGGATCGCGCTCATGCACGCCTCGGTCCCGCTGTTGACGAACCGGATCAGCTCCGCTCCCGGCAATGCCCCGATGATCACCTCACCGAGCTCGGCCTCAGCCGCGCAGCACGCCCCGAACGAAAGGCCCCGGGCGGCCGCCGCCTGGACCGCCTCGAGCACGCGAGGATGGGCGTGGCCGACGATCGCCGGCCCCCACGTCCCGACGAGGTCGACGTAGCGGTTGCCGTCGACGTCGTAGACATACGGACCTTCAACCCGGTCGACGAATACGGGGTTGCCGCCGACGGCGCGAAACGCGCGGACGGGACTGTTCACGCCGCCGATCAGCGTGCGCTGGGCGCGTTCGAACAGCGCCGCGGATCGGGACCGCTGCTTGGTCTGGACCAGGCTCATCGGATTCGCTCACTGGTGGTAGGATCGTTCACGGAAGCCCCTTGCACCCGATTAGCGTAGCCGATGATCCGCGGGCCTCGCAAAGCGCTGACCGCGTCCGCGCCCTGCAAGCAACCCCGACCCTCGCGAAAGGGTTCCGAATGGACGTCTACCGCCTGGCCGAGAAGCTCATGTCGATGTCCGACGACGTCTGGCTGCGGCACGCCAGCGGCTGGAGCGTCTGGACCCGCGTGCTGACCTTCCCGCCCCTCTTGCTGGCCATCTGGAGTCACCGCTGGATTGGCGGGTGGGCGGTGCTGCCGGTGGCGCTGCTGCTGGTCTGGACCTGGCTCAACCCCCGCGTCTTCCCGCCGCCCCGCTCGACCGACCGCTGGCACAGCAAGGCCACCTTCGGCGAACGGATCTGGCTCGAGCGCCGCACCGTCGCCATCCCGGACCACCATCGCCGGCTGCCGCACCTGCTGAACGCGGTCGCCGGGTTCGGCGGGCTGCTGGCCGTCGTCGCCGCGTGGCTCGGCTGGCTGTGGCCCTGCGTGCTCGGCACCGCCCTCCTGTACGCCGGCAAGCTCTGGTACCTGGACCGCATGGTCTGGCTTTACGACGAGGTGGCCGCCCGCGAACCCCGCTTCCGCATATGGTTATACTGACCGGTTCCCGCTGGTCGGTCGCCAATCCGATGGGCGCCGTCAGCCAACGCACGAGCAGCACAGGAAAGGCAACCCGTCGTGGCGGAAGAACGCGCCAATCCCAGCGACCCCGTCGTCATCGCCCGCAACGTGCAGAAGCACTTCGGCCCGCTGAAGGCTGTTGACGACGTGTCCTTCGAGATCCACCCCAACGAGTGCGTCGGGTTCCTCGGCCCCAACGGTGCCGGCAAAACCACGCTGATGCGGATGATCTTCAGCCTTGTCGCCCGCACCGGCGGCGACCTGGCCGTGCTGGGGCACGAGCCGATGCGGCAGCGCAAGCTGATCAACCGCTACCTCGGCGTCGTCTTCCAGGACAACAACCTCGACGAGGAGCTCAACGCCTTCGACTCATTACTGGTCCACGGGCTCTACTGCGGCCTCAGCCACGCCGTCGCCCGCCAGCGGATCCACGAGCTGCTCGACTGGATGTCGCTGGCCGACAAGGCCCGCAGCCCGATCCGCGCGCTTTCCGGCGGCATGGTCCGCCGCCTCATGATCGCCCGCGCCCTGCTCAACCGCCCGAAGCTGCTGATCCTCGACGAGCCGACCACCGGCCTCGACCCGCAGGTCCGGCACCTGATCTGGTCGCTGCTCCGCGAGCTCAAGTGGCAGGGCATGACAATCCTGCTCACGACCCACTACATGGAAGAGGCCCAGCAGCTCAGCGACCGCGTGATGATCATGGACCACGGCCGCGTGCTGATGAGCGGCCCGCCGGCCGCCCTGATTGCCGACCACCTCGAGCGCTACGTGCTCCAGGCCTCGGGGCTGCGCGAGCTCCCCGCGTTTAACGGCCAGATCCGCCACGAGCGGGCCGGCGACGCCGACTACTTCTACGCGCACGACGAGGCCCGCCTGCGCGAACTCCACGGGCGGATCGACTCGCCTTTCGCCATGCTCCGGCTGGCGAACCTCGAAGACGTGTTTCTGAAGGTCACCGGCCACGGACTGCACGAATGACGACGTCCAACCCGCCCGACTTCCTGCGCCCTCACGAGCGGCTTGAGCTGCGCACCAGCCTGCTCTGGAGTCTCTACGGCGTCTGGTACCGCCACGTGAAGGTCTACTGCCGCACGCTGATCGCCAATGCCTTCCCACCGGTGCTCGAGCCGCTGTTCTTCTTCACCGCCTTCGCGATCGGCCTCGCCGGCTACATGCGCAGCGGCGACTTCGCCGGCCTCGACTATAAGACCTTCGTCGCCAGCGGCATGGTGGCCGCCACCGCCATGTTCACCGGCGTCTTCGAAACCACCTTCGCGACGTTCGTGCGGATCACCTGGCAAAAGACCTACGACGCGATGCTCAGCACGCACCTGCTGCTGCGCGAGGTCTTTATCGGCGAGCTGCTCTTCTGCGCCTCAAAGGGCGCGCTCTTCGCGACGATCGTCCTGCTCGTCACGATGCTCTTCGGCATCCAGATCACGCCGTGGGTCGTCTGCGTTCCAGCGCTCGGCGGGATCTGCGGCTACACTTTCGGCGCGATCGGGCTGATCGTCACCAGCTACGTGAAGATGATCAACAACTTCGCGTTCTTCACCACCGGCGTGATCACGCCGCTGTTCTTCTTCTCGGGCACGTTCTTCCCGATCCAGGGGATCAACCCGGTCGTCGACGTGATCTGGTTCCTGCTGCCGCTGACGCACTTCGTCGAGCTCGCCCGCGCGCTCTATCAGCCGGCCGCGGACCCCGTGTTGCTCGCCCACGCCGGCATGGTCGCCCTCTGGCTGACTGCCACGCACGTCTTCGCGCTCCGCCGCATGCGGCTCCGCATCCTCGGCTGAGCCCGCGAGCACGCACCGGCCGCGTCAGTCGACGGGCTTCGCGCCGCCCGCCGGCCGCAGCCACAGCCACGCAAAGTGCCGCGGCTCCTTGCCCATGCCAATTCCCGGCGTGAGCTCCTGCCAGCCAGCCCGCCCGGTGCCGTCGTTGTCGTTCACCAGGAACGAAAATCCCAGCACCCTGTCCGGCGCCAGCGTCGCCACGTTCTCGATCACCGCCGCGGGGACCAGCAGCTCGTAGTAGACCTCACCCGCTTCCCGGTCCACGGCGGCCGCGCCCGCCAGCCGGCGGTTGAGCTCATCCACCGGCCACCCGGCCGGGCTCGCGCCAAAGTACACCCAGAACGGTCCGCCGCTAACACCGCCCAGCTCGATCTCCAGGTCGTTCTCGTCGTAGGGCTCGTCGCTGCCCGCGTCGCTGGCCAGGTCGAGTCCGACCTGCACCGAGTCCCAGTCCCACACGTTCCGTCCGCGCGGCAGCGTGATCACGTCGTCCTTTACCCGCACCGCCAGCCACAGCCCGCGCTCATCCCACGCGGTCCACGCCATCACCGCCAGGTCACTGGCGGCCGGGGCCGTCGACGCGTTCACGTACGCCCAGCGCAGCGCGTCCGGCGTCACCGTCGGCGGGCGGCGGACCCACTCGCGCAGGTCGCCGTCGATCTCGGCATTCGCCGGCGCTCGCGGACACGGGATGATCGGCCGCTCGACCGGCATCGCGACCGCCAGCCCAAGCGCGTTGACGATCGCCTGGAAGGACCGCGTCTCACCACTCAGCACCGGCTCCAGGTCGAGCGGCAACGACACGGTCTGCGTCGCGCCAGGCTCCAGCGACACCGGCTGCGGATCGGCCGTCGGCTCACCACCGACCAGGAGTTGCGCCGTCGCCTGCGTCGGCTCGCTGCCGGCATACGCGATCTCGACGGGCAGCGTCGGCGTCGTCTCGCTGAGCCGATCGAGCACGCCGAAGCTGACGGCGAGCGGTGGCTCGACGTCGATCAGGCGATAACCCGTCACGACCGTTTGCTCAGTCGCGGGATGAATCAGCCGCCACTGGCAGTCCCGCCGTCCCACGTCCAGCCGGCTGGCGTCAACCGTGAGCGTCTGCGTCTCCGTCGCGCCCGCCGCGATCGGACGACTCTCGAAGTAGAGCGTGTCATCACCCGGCACTCCCAGCCAGATGCCGAAAACCACCGGCTCGTCGAACGCGTTCGCCACGCGCACCGTCAGCGTCGCCTCCTTCTCACGCGGCACCGCCGTCGCAATCGGGCTCTCGAACGCGACATGGCGCTGGTTCACCACATTCGCGCTCGGCTCGAAGACGTATACGGGGTCGCGCCCGATGACCAGCACATGCTGCCCCCGCGGCTCGCGCAACACCTGCCACGCGCCATACAGGTCGCTGACCAGCGTCACCGGATCGAGCGCCAGCGTCACCGCCGTCGCCGGCTGCTCCCAGTCCCGCCACAGCACCAGCACCCGCGAACCGTGCTCGTCTTCGAAGAGCTGCCCCCAGACGCCGGCCGCCGGCCGCACGTGCCCCGCAAACGTTCGCGCGCCAATGTGCCGCGTCATGAACTGGTACGCCCGCAAGGCAGGCTTCGGCGTGTAGTCCATCCGCGTCAGCCCGCGGTACTCGCTGACCTCGTGATGCTCGGGATTGTCTGTCCAGTCATACACGGTGAGCTGGAACGTCTTGTCGATCCCCAGCGCCAACAGGCCGAGCGAGTACCGCACGATCCGGCTGGCCTGCTCGGCATCGCTCAGCCCCACCGGCCCCGTGTAGAAGCCGCTCTCCGTGTGCCAGATCGGCTTGTCGGCATCGCCGTGGGCGGCCATCAGCTCACGGATCGCCGCGACGGCCGGGTACTCCGTCAACAGGTCCTGCACCTGGCTGTAGTTGTGATAGCTCAGCACGTCGAAGGAATCGCCCGCGCCGTGGGCGTACATTCCGCGAAGGAAGTTCAAGTCCGGCCCCGCCGTGACGCCGCCCACCACCACGCAATCGGGATCCGCCCGCTTCGCGGCCCGGTACGCCACCTTCAACAGCTCGGCGTAAAGCTTCGGATCCGGCCGCGGCGACCAGAACGGCTGGATGTTGGGCTCGTTCCAGATCTCCCACGCGTCGACGTGGTCCTGGTAGCGATCGACCATCGCATAGACGTACCGCCCGAATGCTTCCCGCTCGGCGGCCGTCTCCGGCGCGCGGCCGTCCGACCACGCCGACCCGTAGCACAGGATCGCGAGCAGGTTCAGATCATGCCGGCCGTAACTCGGAATCGCCCGATCGAACGCCGCCCACTCGAAGCGGCCGGGCGCGGGCTCGACCACCGACCACCAGAAGTCCTGCCGCGCCCAGCCGGCGCCGGTGTCGCGCACCACGTGCAGCCGCGCTTCGGCCTCCTGCCAGAGGTTCGGCAGGTTGCCGCCGAGCCAGTGCGAGTACTGCGGGCCATGAATGCCGAACGGGTGCGTCAGCGGCGGCGGCTCGGCGCTACTCTGGGAACTCAACATCGTCACGGACAACAAGACGAGGCTCAAGCCCAGCGCCCGGCACATGGCGGATCTCCCAGCGAGCGACGTGGAGGGATGGAATGGCTTGTGTCGCGGAGGAGGCTAAAAGAAAACCGCAGCGCGGACAAGCCACGCTGCGGTCGGGTGTGCGGTCAGCGGCTGCAATGCCGCGTTAGGCTTAGCGCCGCCGCAGGGCCAGCAGGCCAAGCGCCGCGAGCATCCCGAGCGAGGCCGGCTCGGGAACCAGCACGTCGACCTCGTAGATCAGCGGCGACACGAAAGCCGCCGTCAGGCCGTCGTCGACCCCGGTGAACGGGTTGACACCGTCGAACGGGTCGCGGTACTGGCCGCCGGTGTTGTCGACCGCGTAGAAGCTGAACTTGAGCGCGTTGATGCCCGCCAGCAGCGTGCTGCTGGCATCATCAAAGATCGTGACCAGCGTCGCGCCACGACGCGGGTCGACCGAGTCGTTGTTCAGCGTGCCGGGCAGGTCCGACTCGAAATAGCCGAGTACGTCGTACGACTGCCCGCCATCCTGCGAGTACTCGACGACGGTCGTCGAGAAGACGCGGCCGTCCTGGCCGGCGTTACCCGACAGGACCTGGATCGAGCCCACGTTCGTCGTGTCGAACGTGTACTCCACGATCTTCGCGGGGTTGCCTGCGCCCGGGAAGTCGTTCAGCAGGCCCGACAGGCCGGTCGCCCGCACGCCCACGCCGTCGGTCAACGCCGGGGCCTGGTCGAGCGGATCGGTGTTGGCCGGGTGCCAGCCGTTCGCGTCGAGCTCGGTGCCGAGCTGGCCCGCGATGATGTCGTCCGTCTGAATGAAACCGTCAAGACCCTTATTCGAGGGGTCCGTTGTGGTCGTCGACGTGACGACGCCGAAGGCCGAAACGGCCAGGAAGCTGGCGGACACCGCCGCCGTCAACAAGGTACGTCGAAGTTGCATGGTGTTTCCTCCTCCGAAGAAACCAGGATCAGAAATGGTGCTGTCCATATGGCCCAGGGTCGAGACCGGCATCTCGGAGGCGGGTCGGATCCGCCGCGAACGGGCGTCCGGTGAACTCGCGCTTCCCCTCCAGCAGGCTCTCTGAGCATCCTCAGGATATCTGGCCGACACCCCCGAAGCAAGCCAGATCGAGTCCCCCGCCGGAACGCTGGCTCCCGCACCGACCGCGGAGCCGGCCACCCTGCGCTCCAGCCGCAAAGGTGCCGATAACATGGCTGGCTGGGCCTAGGGAAAACACTTGACCCAGATGATCCCGGCCAGCTAGAGTGAATGCTTTAGATGGGGCCAATCCCCCCTTTTTCGCTTGGCCATTGCTCGGAGTTTACCAAGATGAAACATGCTCGTGGCCCGCATCACCGCCCGGGATTCACGCTGATCGAGTTACTGGTCGTCGTCGCCATCATCGCCCTCCTGATCTCGATCCTCCTCCCCTCGCTGAACCGTGCCCGCGAGCTCACCAAGCGGACCGTCTGCGCCACCGCCCTCCACGACATTGGTATTTCACTTGCGAGCTACGAAGTCGAGTTCAACCGCCTGCCCAACCAGGTGCTCTCCGGCGACCAGGCCTTCGGCTTCTTCCCCTATTCCGTCCACCAGTGGCTCGCTGAGGCCATGGGCGGTCTCCGACGCAGCAACGAGAGCCTTCAGAACCCCAGCGGCAGCGGCAACCCCTTCGAAGACTACACCCAGACCCACGATGTCTTTTATTGCACGCTCGTCCCCCCCGAGGACACCACCTATAGCGACGTCCTCTCAGGCGGGAACGCGAACATGCAGTACGGCCGCGCCCCCGGTGGGATCGAGGCCGACGATTACTACATCCACATCAGCTACATGTACTACGGCCGCCTCGATGAAGCGGCCAACGACCCGGAACAAAACACCACGGTTGGCACGTCGGACCTCGAATCGGACATCCTGCAGAAGCGCCGGAAGTACGCCGACAAGATCCCCGACCCCGAGGACATCGTGATGGCCGACACCGTCTCCGCGTGGGGCGGCGGCCGGCAATGGCGGGTCAACCACAAGCTCGGTTGGGAGCAGGAGCTGAACAACCGCGGCCCGATCCCCGGCGACTTCACCGGCGCCAACGAGCTGTTCGCCGGCGGCGCGGTCCAATGGTTTAATGCCGATTCGCGCTTCCCCGAGCTGGTCGAGTCCGAAGAACATCGAACGCGTATGCGCAACGCAACGATGATCAGCGGCGGCGTCGACGCCTATTGGTGGTAATTGGTGGATTAAAATTTTGGAGCTCTCGCCGCTGAGACCGGCGGCCGCGCTCCAGCCCCGCGGAGGAAAGGAGCCATCACCATGCAACGCTTTGTGCTTGCCCTCGTGCTGCTGCCGGCGACGGCCGCCATGGCCCAGGTCAACCCGTTTTATCTCTGGGAGCTCGCGCCGGCCATCACCGATCTGTCCGCTCAACCGAGCGACACCGACCTCGTCAACGGCTTTCCAGAAGGCGCGAACAGCCTGCTCTCGGACGAGATCATGAACGAGAGCATCTTCCCGCTGAACTTCGGTATCCCCGACCCGATCAACAACGTCGAATCGTTCCTGATGGACACCAATCCGGGCGGGTGTATCGACATCATCAACCAGCCCAGCGACGGCCTCCTCGGTCTCCCCGGCAACGAGCTCACCGACCTCAACGACGGCCAGCTCGGCATCGCTATCGAAGCGGTGCTGCGCGACTTTGGCCGCGCCGCCCTCGTCGTTCGCTTCGGCTTCTCGACGCCGACCGACATCGGCGTGCTCCGCGTGATCGGCGGCAACCTGCTCAACCGCGATGTCCGCGTCTTTCACCACTACGACGTCTGGGCCTCGACCGACGGCCTCGGCGACCTCGGTGACTTCGCGCTCGTCGCCCAGGGCGTGCAGACCGGCGAGTTCCTGGCGATCAACAGCGACATCTGGGAAGGCTCGCTCACCGAGCTTCACAACTTCGACAGCAAGTATCTCGTCGAAGGCGCGACCGATTTCCGGATCGTCTTCTACTGCGTCGGTAACACCGAGGGCCGCTTCCAGGACCCCTGGCAGGGCCTCTCGAATGAAGACCCGGCCTTCGTGTCCGCCTGCGAAGGCACCGAAGAGGACGAGGACACCGACGGCGTCCGTCGCGCGTTCGTCGGCCCGATCATCAAGGAAATCGACATCTTCGCCCCCAGCAATCCCACCGACCTCGACGGCGTCACGCCGTGGGGCGACATCGACTACGACGGCGACCGCGACCTCGTCGACATCGCCAGCATGCAGCAGTGCCCGCCGAGCATCACGCTCAACGGCTGCTTCCGCTTCGACCCCGACGACGACACCGACATCGACGGCGCCGACGTCGACCTCATCGAACCCTACATGATGGGCCCGATCGAGGCCTAAGTCGCCACGCAGCCACCACGACGCCGCGCAACAAAACGGGCCGACGCCCCTCAGCGTCGGCCCGCTCGCATTTCCTTCCGGGTGCCCCAGGCTTCAGCATCGGGGACTGAATCCGGGTCGTCCGGCCAGGCCCGGTCCACCTATGTCCGTTCCCCCGCCGGATACATCTGCGGCCACAACTCACCCGCGAACGAATCCCCGTCCTTCCCCCCCTGCTCGCGCATCAAGATCGCGTTCATGTGGTTGTCGTCCGGCGTGCCGGCAATATACCGCGCGTGCTCGGGCATCATGTGCAGCACCAGCGACCGCCGCGGCGTGTTCGTCATGTTCTGGCTGCTGCCGTGGATCGTCAGGCAGTGGTGAAAGCTCACCTCGCCCGCCTTCAGTGCACACGGCTTGGTCACGAACGGCTGCCCCGTCAGCCCCGCGATCTTCGCCTTCGTCGTCTCCAGGTCCGTGTTAAAGAAGTCGCTCTCCGGCAGCAGCCCCCACTGGTGGCTGTGCGGCACCACCTGCATGCAGCCCTTCTCCTCCGGCACATCCACGAACGCCACCCACGCCGTAATGAGGTCCGGCACCGTGCACTGCCAGTAGCCGTGATCCTGGTGCCAGCCGACGTTGCCCGCCCGGCTCGCGCCCGTCGCGCCTTGTCCCGGCTTGTACAGCAGCTGATCGTGCCACAGCCGCACCACCGGCGTCTGCATCAGCCGCGCTGCCATCGCCCCGATCGTCGGGTTGTGCACCAACTGCGCGATCGTCCGATTCGCCCAATGCGCATTATCGGTCTTCCGAATCTGCGTCGGATTGCCGTCATCCTGCCAGCCCCCCGCCCACGGCGCACGCCCGGTCTCGAACCGACCGGCAAACACGTCATCTTGGGCCGCAATCAGTGCCTCGAGCTCCGCGTCGCTCAGCACCTTTCCGCCGAGCCAGTAACCCTGCTCCGCGAAGAATTCGACGTCCGCCGTCGTCGGCAGCAACTCCTCTTTGATCATCAACGGTTCCTCGCCCCGGCCGGCTCCCCAGAACAGACGTCAGTCTCACGACGTCCAGTGTCCGGGATCCCCCCGGCCGCGGCAAGCCAATTCCGCACACCTAGCCGTCGGCCGCGCCGCGTCCGGCCGCCACGGCGTCACCACCTTCCGCGCCGACGATCGTCGCCCGCGGAAAGAACGCCGACCACGCGAAGTAGTAGCTCTGCACCGCCACCGCCTCCGCCGGCACGTCTTCAAACGCCACCCCGGCCGCCGTCCGCCGCACCGTCACCGCCCCCGCTGGCGTCTTGAGCTTCACGGGCGCGGACAGCGAATCGACCGGGACGAACCAGGCCTCGCCCGCCACGGCCAGCCCCGCCCCCAGCGTTTTCCGCGGCAGGGCATCGCCTTGCTGCTCGACCGGCACCAGGAGGCGATTGCTGGTGTGATAGTCCACATAGTTGTCTGCGCCGTAATCGCGCCGGTGCCCGGTTTCCCGCGATACGATTCGGACCGTGTCGTCGCGCTCCGCCAGCACGCGGAAAGGCACCACCTCAAACGCCACCGGCTTCAGCCGCGTGCCGACCAGTGGCCCCGAGACCGCCGCCATCGCCAGCTGGCTCCAGAGGCCCTTCGTTGTCCGGTCATACATGAGTACGTTCGAGTTGTAGAGCTTGCCGGAGACACCGAAATCGAGGATGCGTTCGGTTTCTCCGCTTGCTGCCTCGCCTTTTATCTCCGCTTTCGCGACCCGCCGCGAAAACACCGCCACCGAGTCGCACAGCGGACAGTAGGTGATCGCGATCGGCTCGCCCCCCACCGTCGCGTTCACGATCTCATGCCAGTCGAGAACCCCCAGGGCGACGGCCAACGTCTCGCCGCCCCGGCTCACGACCGCCATCCGCGCCCCTTCCCCGAGCCAATCCGCCGCCTCCGCGGGCGTCTGCGTGCGCGGATCCGTCAGCGCGGGGATCGCATCGGGCCCGAGCAGCGTGTAGATCTCCTCCTCCGGCAGCTGGAGGTTCGCGAAGTCGAAGAAGCCCCGCGTGTCCGCCGCCAGCCGGGTCCGGGCGGGCGTGCCGGCCGCCTCCTCGCCCTCGAACGCCCGGGTGAGCGACCCGTCCGTCCAGACGTTCCAGCCCACCAGTCCGACGATCACCACCAGCAGCGGCAGCGTCACCTTGTTCGAGGTACTGCACCCGCACGATCCGGAAGCGCATGGCATAGAGGAGTTCCCAAGAAAGATCCGCGAACCCGCTCCGCCGTCCACTCGGCGAAGACTTGCTACCCGACAAAACCACCTTGCCCGTCGGATCTATTCCCACCGGTCGCCGCGATTCTGGGAGGCGCTCCCACCAAACCCGGCCCGCCGCGTCCGCTCCACGCGTTGCCCGACCTCTGGGATTATAATCGCCCACCATTGGACACCCGCTCGACCACCGCCCGTCTCCGGGGAGCACCATGGCCCGCCTTGACATCACCAACTTGCTCAACGAGGACGCCGCCGGCTGGCAGCAGCGCCTCGACTTCATCGTCCAGACCATGCGGGAGCTCAGCCAGCAAACCGACCCGGAGGCGATGGTCAGCGCCTACGCCGCCCGCATGGGCACAATGTTCCCCGACCAACGCTTGGTCTCGCTCTCCCGCCGCGGCCATACCGCCCCCGAGTACCGCGTCACCCGCGACACCGCAAACCCCCTCAACATCAACCCGTGGACCCAGCGGGAACAGCTGCCGGTCTACCGCGGCGGCCTCTTCGCCGAGCTGCTCTACGGCGACGAGCCGCGGATCATCGACCCGATCGCGCTCGCGGACGACGATCCGGCCGCTCCGCACCTCGCAGGTGCCCAGTCGCTTCTGGCTGTCCCCCTTTACGACGGCGGCGCCGGCCTCAACATGGCCGTGATCGTCTCCACCCGGCGCGGCGTCTTCCAGCCCGAAAAGCTGCCCGAGATGGTCTGGATGAGCAACCTCTTCGGCCGCGCCACGTATAACCTCGTCCTTTCGAAAGAGGTTGAGGCGGCCTACCGGGAGATCGATGAAGAACTCCAGGCCGTCGCAGAGATCCAGCACTCCCTGCTACCGCCGCGGGTGCCGGAGATCCCCAACCTGGAGCTGGCCACCCACTACCGGACCTCGCGCCGCGCCGGCGGCGACTACTACGACTTCTTTGAGCTCGACGACGGCCGCTGCGGCATCCTGATCGCCGACGTCAGCGGGCACGGCACGCCGGCGGCCGTCCTCATGGCGATCACCCACACCATTGCCCACCTGAACCACGACGCCCGCTGCGATCCCGGCGAGCTGCTCCACCGCCTCAACGAGACACTCACCGACCGCTACACGCAGGAGTCAGGCCGCTTCGTCACCGCCTTCTATGGCGTCTACGACCCCGCGCAGCAGGCCATGCATTACGCCAGCGCCGGGCATCCGGCGCCACGGGTCAAGGCCGCCGGTCCCCACGGCGGCCTGCGCCTGCTCAACGGGACGAGCGCCCTGCCGCTCGGGATCGAGCGCAGCGAGCGCTACGCCTCCGCGACTGAGCGGTTCAACGCCGGTGACCGCGTCGTCTTCTTCACCGACGGCATCACCGAGGCCTTCAATCACGGCGGTGACATGTTCGGCACCGCGCGGCTCGATGCCGCCCTCGCCGCCTGCGGCGACGCCAGCTGCCTGATCACGCGCGTCACAGACTCGGTCGACGCCTTCGCCGAGGGCCGCGCGGCCGACGACGACCAAACGCTCGTGACGGCCCGGATCACATAATCGACATGCCGGACCCGCCACGTCGCGCGGTCCCGGACGGATTGACAGGCCATTGCCCACTGCCTACGTTTCGACGCAGGTCGCCGGGTTGGCGCCGGCGGCGGTCGCCCGTCCGCTGACAGGATCCACGCCATGACCGCTCCCCATCGATCGCTGGTCGTCCTCCTGCAACTCGTCATGACCGGCAGCGCGGGGCTGTTGCTGGCGGCCGGCGCCCACGCCCAGCCGCCGAGCGCGCGTCCCAACATCATCTTCATCTTCCTCGACGACCACGCCTACCAGGCGATCAGCGCCTATGGCTCCCGAATCAACCAGACCCCCCACATCGATCGCCTCGCCACCGGCGGCATGCGCTTCGACCAGTGCTACGTCCCCAACTCGATCTGCGCCCCCGTCCGGGCCACCGTCCAGACCGGCAAGTACCCCCATAAGCACGGCGTGATCACGAATCGCAACCGCTTCGACAACACCCAGTGGACCTTCCCCGGCCAGCTCCAGGCAGCGGGCTACCAGACCGCCTTCATCGGCAAGTGGCACCTCAAGAGCGAGCCCGTCGGCTTCGACCATTACGAGCGCCTCGTCGGCCAGGGCCCCTACTACAACCCGCGCATGATCCGCAACGGTGAGCAGGTCCGCCACACCGGCTACACCACCCACGTCATCACCGATCTCGCCTTGGAGTGGCTCAAGGAGCAACGCGACCCCGAAAAGCCCTTCATGCTCATGTACCAGCACAAGGCTCCCCACCGCCCCTGGGATCCGGGCCCCGACTATCTCAACCACTACGACGACGTCTTCATCCCCGAGCCGCCGACGCTCTTCGAGGACTACCCCGAGCGCGGCCTCGCCGTCCGCCAGCAGGACATGACCATCGCGGAGACCCTCAGCGACCGCGACCTGAAATTCGTTCCCCCGCCCAACCTCACCCCCGAGCAGCAGGCCCGCTGGGACGCCGCCTACGGCCCCAAGAATCAGGCCTTCCGCCAGGCCATGCTCAGCGGCCGCGACCTCGTCCGCTGGAAGTACCAGCGCTACATCAAGGACTACCTGCGTTGCATCGCGGCCGTTGACGACGATCTCGGCCGCCTGCTCGACTACCTCGACGAGGCCGACCTCGCCG
Source organism: uncultured Planctomycetales bacterium (assembly GCA_964499235.1). Lineage (GTDB taxonomy): Bacteria > Planctomycetota > Phycisphaerae > UBA1845 > Fen-1342 > JAFGRR01. The sequence goes on from CAZCKC010000007.1 coordinate 39,700, forward strand.
ACGACACGGTGGTCATCTATACCTCCGACCAAGGCTTTTACCTCGGCGAGCACGGCTGGTTCGACAAGCGCTGGATGTACGAGGAGACGCTGCGGACGCCGCTGATCGTCCGCTGGCCCGGCGTCGTCGAAGCCGGGACCTTCTGCGACGCGATCGTCTCGCCGATCGACTTCGCACCGACATTGCTCGACATCGCCAGCGCGCGCTGGGACGAGCCGCTCGACGGCCGCTCGTTTCTGCCGCTGCTGAAGGGCCAGACGCCCACCGATTGGCGCGATACGTTCTACTACCACTACTACGAATACCCGGGCTCGCATTTCGTCCGCCGGCATTACGGCGTAACCGACGGACGCTTTAAGCTGATCCACTTCTACGAGCCCGACGTCAACCAGTGGGAGCTTTACGACATCCCCTTCTCCTACAACGAGCTGAGCAACGTTTACGGGAATCCGGTCTACGCGCCCGTGCGCGACCGCCTCGCGGCCGAGCTCCAGCGACTCCGAACCGAGCTCAACGTCCCGGAAATCGATCCGGCCGATAGCTACATCGAAAACTTCCCCCGGCGAACCCGCTGACCCCGTCCAGTCGAACGACACCCAGCAAGAGCATTATCGGCGACGCCGCCCATCGGACCGCCCACGCAGCACCTCCGACCGCTTATCGGACTGCGGGATTCCCCGTGACCCCGAAAAGCTGTCTTGTATCGCCGGTTGCGCAAGGATAGTGTGAATAGAGCAGGGCACGCGCCCGGCGAACACGTCGCTGACTTTTTGCACATCCTTTGGAGGGAGAGAGAACATGAGTAACATGATCTGGCGCTTCGGCGCAGGCCTGACGGCCGCGGCAGCCCTGCTGACCGCGTCGGCCTCCGCCCAGTTCATCACCGACGACTTCGAGACCGACACGTCGGCCAACTACACGATCGTCGACGCCGAACCGATCGACGCCACCGCGTCCTTCGCGTTCGACTACCTCGCGGCCGGCATCCCGCTCGCACCGAACTCGCAAGCCGGCGACAAGGGCGGCCTGCGCCTCACGGCCAACGACACTGAGCCCGCCGAGGCCGACACGATCACGGCCTACCACAACACGGCCCTCAGCGGCTTCACGAACTACTCGCTGACCGTCGACTTCTACATGGGCGTCACCGGAACGGGTGGCACCACCGAGCACATGCACGTCGGCGTCGCCGGCGACGGCACCACGCTCAACTCGCTGTTCAGCCCGATCTCGGGCAGCGGCCACTTCATCGCGATCACCGGTGAGGGCGGATCGGCCTCCGACTACCGCCACTCGACCCCCAGCACCCTGGCGGTGCCCTCGGGCGATCCGACCTACCTGAACAGCAGCAATACCACCAACTCGACCGGCGACACCTACCAGTCGATCTTCCCCGACACCGAGTTCCCCGGCTCGCCCGGCAACACCTGGGCCACACTGAAGATCGAGATCGCCGGCGGCCTGATCACCTACTCGATCAACGGCACGCCGATCATCCAGGACGACGTCGAAGCGACCAACGGCCAGATCAGCCTCGGTCACGGCGACCTCTTCAGCTCGGTTGCCAGCCCGACCCAGTCGCAGTTCGTCATCTACGACAACCTGGTCGTCACCCCCGAGCCCGGCACGCTGGCCTTGCTCGGCCTCGGCCTGCTCGCGTTGCGACGCCGCTAAAAACCCGCGGCAAGCCGCCTGAAACTACCAAGCGACGTGACAGCCCGGCCCCGTGCCGGGCTGTTCTTTTTGGGGGAACTGAGACGGTGCCTGTTCGGCACTACCACGCGGACGGCGGCGGCTTGGGGGGCGCTTCTTCAGCGGGCGCCTCGCAGCTGTGCGTCTGCAGGTCGTAACGTCCGGCCAGCTCGTTCATCACCGAGCCCGGTGCCAACGGCTCCCCCGCCATGCACGCCGCCCGCGCGATCAGGTGCGACGCCACCGGCACCGTCAAAAAGAAGAACACGCAAATCAGCACGCTGCGGGCCATCAACTCCGGCGTCCCGAAATGCAGCCCCGTCGCCAGCACCACGCAAGTCGCCCCCAGCGTCACCGCCTTGCTGGCCGCCTGCATCCGGTTGTAGAAATCCGGCATCACCACCAGCCCCAGCGCCGCCAGAAAGCACCACACGCAGCCCACGACCAGCAAGATCACCATCGCCCAAATGCCCACGATTTCGATCATGAGATCCGCTTCTCCAGGTAGTACGCGAACGCCACCGTGCCCACAAAGCTGATGATCGCCAGGATGATCGTGATGTCGAAGAACGCCGGTTGGTCGAACGCGATCGCCCCAACCGCCGCCGCCGCCGCCGCCAGCACCGCGATCACGTCCAGCGCCACCACCCGGTTCGCCAGCCCCGGCCCGGCCAGCAGCCGCACCGTCGTCAGCCCGATCGCCCCCACCAGCACCAGCAACATCACCTGCAGGAATGCGTCCATTACTTGGCTCCCCGGTCCGGCCGCGAGCGCAGCAGCGCCAGCACGGGCTGCTCGAACCGCGTCTTGATGTCGCGGATGATCCGCTCGCGGTCGTCCACGAACATCACGTGCACGTACAACGTCTGCCGGTCGTCCGACACGTCGATGCTCAGCGTCCCCGGCGTCAGCGTCAGCAGGTTCGCCAGCAGCGCGATCTCCCAGTCCGTCTGCGCGTCGAGCGGGATCGCGATGATCCCCGGCCGCCGGTACGTCCGCGGCGTCACCACGTCCCACGCCACCCGCAGGTTCGATAGCAACACCTCCCACAGGTAGAACGCTCCGAACCGCAACGCCAGCGGCAGCTTCTGGAAGTAGACCGTCGGCCCGAACACCGGCTGCAACCACCACAAGACGAAGTACATGATCGCAAAACCGAGCAGCGCGTTGCTCACCGTCATCACGCCCGTGGAGACCACCCACAACAATGCCAACATCACGTTCGACAAAAACGCGATCATGATCGCAACGCCTCCTCGGGCGCCACCGCCGGCGCGACGCCCTCCACCGCCACCACTTCGGCCTCAGCCCCGGGCGCCAAGACCTCCGCCGCCGCGTTCGCCACCGCCAGCAGCGGCTGCGGGTACAGCCCCAACACCACGATCAGCAACCCCAGCGCCACGCACGGCCCCAGCCGCCAGCCCAGCTCCGCCCGGCTCAGCGGCCGCTCCGGCACCGCCACCCCCTCCGCCGCCGGCTTCCAGAACACGTAGGTCCAGATCTTGATCATGCTCACGAGTGTCAACGCCCCGACCCCGAGCGCCACCGCGGTCAAGAAATACTGCTCGGCCGCAAAGCCCGCCCGCACGATCCCCAGCTTCGCCCAGAACCCCGTCGACGGCGGCAGCCCCGCCAGGCTCAGCGCCGAGATCAGGAACAGCGCCGCCAGCCACGGCGCCTGCTGCAGCATCCCGCCGAGCCTTTCCAGCCGCTCGTCCCCCCGCATCGCCTTGACCACGCCCCCCACCAGGATCAAGTGCGTCTTCACCAGCATGTTGTGGACCACGTAGAAGATGACCGCCGCGATCGCCGCCCGCCGCACGTCGACGCCCGGCGCCAGCAGGAACCCGATGCCCAGCACCATGTAGCCGATCTGGCTGATGATGTGCACGCTCAGGATCCGCCGAATGTGGAATTGCGCGACCGCCCCGAGCACCCCGACCACCATCGTTACGCCGCCCAGCACCAGCAACAGCGTGAAGATGAACGGCGACTCCGGAAACACCGTCCCGAACACCCGCAACATCGCGTACACGCCGACCTTCGTCAGCAGCGCCGCGAAGATCGCCGTCACCGCACTCGGCGGCGTGTGGTAGCTCGCCGGCAGCCAGAAGTGCAGCGGCACCACCGCCGCCTTGATGCTGAAGCTCACCAGCAGCAGCACCCCGATCGCCGTGATCAGCCACGGCTGCTCCACCCCCGCCTGCGCCAGCTGCCCCGGCAGGTCCGCCAGGCTCAGCGTCCGCGCCACCCCGTACGTCAGCCCGACCCCCGCCAGGAACAGCGCCGAGCTCAACAGGCTCAGCGTCACGTACTTCACGCCCGCCTCGACCTGCGCCCGGTTCGGCCCCAGCGTCAGCAGCACGAAGCTCGCGATCAACATCACCTCGAACCACACGTACAGGTTGAACAGGTCGCCCGTCAGAAACGCCCCGTTCACGCCCGCCAGCAGCAGGTGCAAAAACGCGAAATAGCCGAACCGCTGCCGCCGCGCGTCGATATCCCCCACCGAGTACGCCGCCACGATCACGAACAGCACCGCCGCCGTCACCACCAGCAGCCCGCTCAGCGGATCCGCCACCAGGCTGATCCCGAACGGCGCCGGCCAGTTCCCCACCTGCAGCGTCAGCACGCCGCCCGCCAACACCTGTGCCAACAGCCCCACCGCCGCCGCCAGCACCAGCCCCGCGCTCACCAGCGCGATCCGCCGCTGCCAGCGCGTCCGGCCCCGCAGCAGCAGGCAGGCGCACGCCGTCAACAGCGGAATCACCACCGGCAGCCCGACCAGCATCACTTCTCCTCGCTCGTCCGCATCGCGTTCAGATCGTCCGTCCCCGCCAGCTCGTAACCCCGCTTGATCAGCGCTGCCGCGAACGCCAGCACCGCAAAGCTGATCACGATCGCCGTCAGGATCAACGCCTGCGGCACCGGGTCGGCCGCCTGCGGCGGCAGCTGCGTCGTCTCCGCCGGCACCAACGGCGGCTCGCCCCGCCGCAGCCCCCCGACCACGAAGATCAGCAGGTTCGCCGCGTGGCTCATGAACAGCAGCCCGAACAGCAGCCGCAGCGTGCTCCGCGCCATCAGCAGGTAGAACCCGCCCGCGTACAACGCCCCCACCAGGATCGCCATCACGATCAGCACGTCATTCCTCGCGCAACGTCAGCAGAATCGTCAGCCCCGCCCCCAGCACCACGAAATACACTCCGATGTCGAACAGCAGGACCGTCCCCAGCTTGATCCCCCCGGGCAGCCCGCCCGGCAGCCACAATCCCGTCATCAGCGGCTGGCCGGCGAACAGCGCCACGCAGGCACTCCCGACCGCCAGCGTCAGCCCCAACGCCGCCAGCCACGGCGGCGACACCTGCAACACCCGCCGGGCCGCCTGCGCATCGAACGCCAGGCTGTAGATCGCGAACGCCGACACCGCCAGCAACCCGCCGATGAACCCCCCACCCGGCTCGTTGTGCCCCCGCAACAGCACGTACACCGAGAACGCCAGCAACAGCGGCGTCAACAGCCGCGTCGCCGTGTCGAAGATCAACGACTTCATCAGCCCGCCCCCGGCCGTCGCCGCCGCATCCGGAGCAGCGCATAAACACCGAGCCCCGCCGTCGCCACCACGACAATCTCGCCCAGCGTGTCCAGCCCCCGGAAGTCCACCAGGATCACGTTGACCACGTTCCGCCCGTACGCTTCCTCAACCGCCGCTCGGCTGAAGAACGCGCTCACCCGCGCCGGCGCCCGCGCAGTGCCCGCCACGACCACCAGGACGGCCATCAGCAAACCGCCGAACAGCGCCAGTCCCGCGTGCACCGCCTTCAACCACCCCCGCCGCCGCAACGTGATCGCCGGCAGCCGATAGAAAATGAACACCAGCAAGATCACCGTCAGCGTCTCGACCATGATCTGCGTCATCGCCAGGTCCGGGGCGCTGAAGTTCCCGAACAACACCGCGATCATCAGTCCCGTCACGCCCAGCATCGCGATCGCCGCCAGCCGCGACGTCGACCGCAACGCCCCCACCATCCCCGTCGCCGTGATGACCACCAGCAAGAACTCGTACCAGATCACCCGCGGGCCGCCCACCGGCCCCCAGTCCGCCGCGATCATCCCCACCGGGTAGAGCAGCAGCACGAACAACGTCGCCAGCCCGATCCCGACATACTGCTGCAGCCGCCCCGTTTGCAGCCGGTCGTCCTGCCACGCGGCGAAACGGTACAAACCCTGCAGCGTCGCCTCGTAGCCCGCCGCCGGCCCCCACCGCCCTAGCGCCGCCACCGCCGCCACGAAGCGGTCAATGTGCACCCGCATCCGGATAAACAGCCCGATCCCCAGCAGCAGCGTCACCGCGCTGATTCCCAGCGCCGTCAACGCCGTCCGGCTCATCCCGTGCCAAAGCTGCAGCTTCATCTCGATCGACTGCGCCGCGATCGCCGAAGCCATCGCCGACCCCAAGTAGGTGTCGAAGACGCCTGGAACCAGCCCCACGAACAGCCCCGCCACCGCCAGAACCAGCGGCCCCGCCACCATCGACCACGACGGGTGATGCACCAGCGGCCACGCGCCGTCATGCCGCCGGAAGAACGGCCAGACCGCCACCACCAGCGCCATCGCGATCAGCAGGATGTTCGTCGCCACCGCCACCAGGATCAGCACCGGCCCCACCTCCGGCAGGTCCAGCTTCGCCTTCAGCAACAGCTCCTTGCCGATAAAACCGAACAGCGGCGGCGCGCCGGCCATGCTCAACGCCGCCAGCACCCCCGCGACGGCCGTCAGCGGCAGGCGCCGCGCCAGCCCCCCCAGTTCCTGCACGTCGCGTGTTCCCGTGGCGTGCTCGAGGCTCCCCGCGATCATGAACAGCGCGGCCTTGTAGGACGCGTGCGCGACCAGGTATACCACGGCCGCCTTGATCGCCAGCTCGGTGCCGATGCCGATCAGCATCACCAGCGTGCCCAGCACGCTCACCGTCGTGTACGCCAGGATCCGCTTCAGGTCGGTCTGCCCCACGGCCATCAACGCCGACGCCAGCATCGTCACCGCCCCGACCACCGTCAGCAGCACGTCCCACAACGCGCTTGCCCCCAGCGCCGGCGTCAGCCGCATCAGCAGGAAGACCCCCGCCTTCACCATCGTCGCCGAGTGCAGATAGGCCGAGACCGGCGTCGGCGCGGTCATCGCGTTGGGCAGCCAGAAGTGGAACGGCACCTGCGCCGACTTCGTGAACGCCCCCAGCGCTACCAGGATCACGATCGCCGGGTAGAACGCGTGTTGCGTCAGGTCCACCTGCGTCAACGCCGAGATCCGCGTCGCCTCCCCCGGCGCCAGCCCCAGCGCGGTCCCCGCGAACACGATCAGCACCAGCCCCGCCAGCAGCGCCAGCGCTCCGCCCCCCGTCACCAGCAACGCCTGCAGCGCCGAGTCGCGGGCCGCCGCCTTTTCGTGCTTGAACCCGATCAGTAAGTACGAGGCGATGCTCGTCAATTCCCAGAAGACGAACAACGCAATCAGGTCGTCGCTCAGCACGACCCCCAGCATCGCCCCCTGGAACAGCAGCAGGTAGCTCACCAGCCGGCCGGCCTTCGGATCGCCAGCCATGTAGCCCGCCGTATACAGGAGGATCAGGGTCCCGATTACGTTGATCAGCAGGGCGAACGTCAGCGACAACCCGTCGAGCCGAAATCCCAGCGCCACCCCCCAATCCGGCACCCACGGATACGCCACCAGCGTCGCCTCGAGCGGCGTACCCGGCACCTGCGTCAGCAGCCACGCCACCCCCGCCGCAGGCACCAACGCCGCGACATACGCCACCCGTGCTCCCAGCCGACCCTGCAACGCCGGCACCAGCAACGCCGCCACCAACGGTGTGAGGACAACCCAAACCACCCGCCTTGCGCCTCCCTGCCCCACCCGGGGCCCGCTCACACGATCGCTCTTAACCGGATTGCGACATCGTCGCTCGCGCGCGGCCTGACCGTCGCCCGCTCCGCGGCATGCCGGCGAATCGCGTCGAATGGTGCGTTGATCCGCCGCCGGCCGCAAGTCGGAGGATCATAGCAGCCTCCCGGGCCCCGTCGCGGCCATTGGCCCCGCGGCTGGGATGCCCAAAAAGAAACGGCGGTGCGCCGCCGTAGCGAACGCACCGCCGATTGACTGCCAAGGCCAAGCCATCAGCCCGTGGCGGCGAGCCTACCGCCGCCGCAGCGCGATCAGGCCGCCCGCCAGCAGGACCGCCAGCGTCGCCGGCTCGGGCACCAAGGTCGCGTTGTCCCAGTACGTCGGGCCCTGCGAACCGAACGCGGTCTTGAAGCTGACCGACAGCGTCTGGCCAACCACCGGGTCACCTGCCTGCGCCGTGTAAGTCAACGTCAGGTTGGTCCAGGTCACGTCAGAGACAATCACGTCGAGCGCGGACCGGTTGTCGTTCCAGGTCTGCGTCCCGGCCGACAGCGCGTCGAGCAGCGTCGCCCCGCCGAAGTCATCCGGGTTGGCCGGATTCGACTGCCCCGCGTAGAGCTCGAAGAAGCCCGCCCGCTCCTGGGCCGGGTTGTCGAGGATCACGCCGACGTCGATCGTCGCGGTGTACGTCTTACCCGCCTCGATGACCACGCCGGTCTCCTGGTTGAAGCGGCGGTCCCAGTTGTTGATGAACGCGAACTGATTGCCGGGATTGTCCGGATCAAATTCCGTTCGCTTCGTCAAGCCCTGGTCACTCGCCGTGCCGTTGTCAAACGGCAACGCGTTCTCCCAGCCGACCACGCCCGCAATCTGGTTCGGCGTGACGCCGTCCGTGTCGATCGGCTTGAAGTCCTCGAGTTCCAACGCGGTCTGCCCCGCATTCAGAATCGGCTCCGCCTCGAAGTCGCCGTTCACCAGCAGATTCGCCGAGGCGGTCGCCACGAGCGCCGCGATCCCCGCAACTGCGCACAGTTTGATTCGCATGAAGTGCCTCCATCCCTTCCAAGTGTGTGGACATGCGGGCGACCCCGACGGCCAACCCGGCTCGATCAAATGCTTCTTACCACAACGATAACAGTCCGCCCTCGTAGGGCCAAGCATAACGCCGCCGATACAGACCTTTTCTGACAGCGACCGTTCCCTCAACGCTGGGAACACTCCAGTTATCAGACCAGCGTGGCCACCGCGTGCAGCCGACGCCCATAACCTTTACTATCGCGTTCATCGCAGTGTGGTCCGCCCGTCTGACCACCGCGTTCGCCATCTGCCGCCTGCCACCCAGGAGACCCCGCGTGATTCGCAGCATCGCCCTTACCGCCGCCCTCATACTCGTTACCGCCGCCGCCGCCCAGGATTGGCGGAACCTGCCGACCGTCGAGCCCGCCGGCCGCAAGATCCACACCAACAGCTACATTGTCGCCGACCGCGCCGACATCGACTGGCAGCGGCCCGCCTTCAAATACGACCCCGACGTCGCCACCGGCCGCAAGCACGCCAAGGTGATCGTCCTGATCTACAACCCGGTCCTCGAAAGCGAGAGCGGCAAGACCCTCATCGAGTACACCGGCGCCAACGACCCCTACGAGTACTCCCACATCCTCGCCAACGTGATCCGCGAGGCCAGCTGGGGCTACATCAACTACGAGATCGTCGACTTCGTTGAGGTCGACAACTACCCCATCAAGGTCGACGGCTTCCGCTACACCGACGAGAGCTTCCTCGCCGCCCGCAAGAAGCAGGAGTGGCAGCCCGCCACCAGTTCCTACCGCGGCTTCTTTGAAGAAAACGACCTCCTCGAGCGCTTCAAGCGCGAAGGCATCACCGAGCTCTGGGTCTGGGGCGCCAGCGGCATGCACTTCGACGAGTTCGCCTTCTACATCCCCAACCGCTACGCCCGCTTCGGCCCGACCGACAACCCGTGGATCTACCGCCCCTACGACATCCCGCCCGAGCTCGACCGCACCACCTGGGTCATGGGCTTCAACTACGAGGTCGGGGCCGACAACATGATCCACAGCTACACCCATCGCGTCGAAAGCATCGCCGTCCTTGCCGTCGCCGACGGTATCTGGAACCCCAGCGAACGCCGCGACCCCTGGAACGTCTTCTCCTGGCTCGAAATGGACCACCCCGGCACCCCCTCCCACGTCGGCAACTGCCACGTGCCGCCCAACGGCCAGCAAGGCTACGACTACAACAACTCCCGCCGCGTGCAGTCCTGGGCCGACAACTGGTACCACTTCCCCGACGTCCGCGGGGAGCCCCGCACCGTCTCCGCCACCGAGTGGGGCAACAACCAGTTCGGCTACCAAAAGTGGATCCTCGAGCACCTGCCCAAGTACCCGGGCTACACCCAGTACGGCTACAACAACTGGTGGGTCTACATCGCCAACACCGACCACGACCTGCCCGACTATGAGCAGCCCAACCCCGGCAAGTTCCTCTACCCGCAGGCCATGCCGAAGCCGAAGGATGCAGAGGAGTAAGCGACTGGCTTGCCGCCAGCCCCCTCAGACTTTGATGAAGATCCGGAGCTTGTAGAGCACGATCATCGGCAGCAGCCACAGCGCGACGTACGTAACGGCGTACAGCAGCGATGCCAGCTCCAGCGGCGGCGCCGCCCAGCTCACAAAGTACGCCTCGAACAAATGGCGGCGGACGGACATCACCCCGTCCGCCGTCTCGATCTGCCACCGCCCGAGCAGCTTCGCCAGCAGCCCCGATGCCAAGAACACCGTGATCGCGTTGCTGCCGTACACCACGAACGGCCACGCCCACGCCCGCCAGCCCTTCCAGTCGATCAGCCAGTAGCACATCGCCAGGAAATGCAGCGCCAGCCCGCCCGTCAGCAGCACGTACGAGCTCGTCCAGATCTTCTTGTTGACCGGAAACTCCAGCCCCCACAGCCAGCCGGCCACGACCAGCGCGTTGGCGGCCACGAACAGCCCCACCACCTTCGCCAGCGCGTCCCGCCCACTCCGCAGCCACGCCCCCGTCAACACGCCGATCAGCGTCGACGCAATCGCCGGCAGCGTACTCAACAGGCCCTCCGGATCGGGCCGCTCCCGATAAAGGTGCCCTGCCAGCACCTGCTCGTCGATCCAGTCGCCCAACATCCCCTCCGGCCCGGTCACCGTGTTCGTGTACCCACCCGGCGACTCAACCAGCGTCAGCACCGCCCAGTACCCCACCAGCAACACGGCCGTCCAGGCACTCCGCCAGACCACGCCCCCGGTCAGCATGATCAACCCGGCCACGAAGTAGCACACCCCGATCCGCTGCAAGACGCCCGGCACCCGCAGGCCGCGCTGGTGGAAGTACCCGAAATCCGCCGCGAAACCCACGACCGCAACCAGCAGCGTCGCCAGCGCCACGAACAACCACGGTCCCGCGCGACTGCCGGCCTCAAACCGCGCCGGAACCAGCCCCAAGCCCACAATCGCCACCACGAACGGCCACATCAGCCGCACGTCCGGGAACGCGTAGCTCGCCAGCCCCAGCAGGATCAGCGTCAACGACCGCCGCGTGATCTGCGTCAGCAGCCCCCACCGGTTCGCCCCCTGCGCCAACCGCTTGTTCAGTGAAAACGTCATCGCCACGCCGACGATGAACAAAAAGAACGGAAACACCAGGTCCGTCGGCGTCCACCCATGCCACTCGGCGTGACGCAGCGGCGGGTAGATTTTTCCCCACGTCCCCGGATTGTTGACGAGGATCATCCCGGCGATTGTGATCCCCCGGAACGCGTCCAGCGAGATCAACCGCTGCGACAAGTGCGATCCAGGCTTCTCGAGCAGACTCGACGCGTCCATAACCGGCAGTGTGCCGTCGCTCACGGTAAGGTCAAGTCACGTCCCGCTGGCGCTCCCGGGTAAATCCTTAGCCTCCTTGGTCTGGCGGTCGCCGCCGCGACAACCTAGGCTTTGAATTGATCGGTTTGGGAAGGCCTGATCGAATAAGAAGCCAAGAGGAGGAAAGAATGCACGCACCCCTTGCAGCAGCCGTAACCGCCGCTTGCCTTGCGTCGGCCGCCTGGGCCGGTCTCACGCCCAAGACCCCCGGGCCCGACTCGGCGCTAATCACACTGACCAGGCAAGCTGGCTCTAACACGTTCACGTCGATTTACGAAATTACGTTCCTTGGCGTAACAGGCACCACGTGGACGTACGAGGTCGCGGAGATCAGTGGCCAAGACCTCTCGCACTGGGTGTTGGGAATCGAAAACTGCCTGGACCATATCACGTCCTTCGCCCCTTCAGGGGCGGAGACGGGCACGGATGGATCAACGGGCTTTACCGGGATTAAGTGGAATACGCCGGATAGCTTCTCCAGCGGACAGTTCTCGTTTACGCTGGATAATCAGTATGCCGTCTCGACCGTTGAGGTGCTGGCGTTCTCGGCGGGCAGCTACGACACCGCCACCATCGCCGGCCCCGACTGCGACTGCCTGTTGATCCCCGAGCCCATGTCGCTCGGCCTCGGCACCCTCGGCCTCGTCATGCTCTCGCTGCGCCGCCGCTAACTCGCTACCGCAGCAACCTCAAAACGACCCTCGCCCGGCTTCTCCGCAGGAGCCGGGCGAGTTTTCTTTGCGCAACGTGACCCCGGTTCCGCCACGACCAGATCCCCCAATCGAGCTATCCGCCCACACTCGCCCCGCTTATCATCCCACCCGATGACCCCGCCCCGCACCGAACGTGAGAAGATGCTCGCCGGCGAGCTCTACCTCG
>CAZCKC010000007.1:52176-58531 GCA_964499235.1 uncultured Planctomycetales bacterium
ATGACCCCGCCCCGCACCGAACGTGAGAAGATGCTCGCCGGCGAGCTCTACCTCGCCGCCGATCCCGAGCTCACCGCCGCCCGCCTCCACGCCCGCCGCCTCATGCACCGCTTCAACCACAGCGACCCCGCCGACCAGCCCACCCGGGACGCACTCCTCCAGAACCTCGTCGGCCGCTGCGGATCGCGCGTCTTCGTCGAGCCGCCCTTCTACTGCGACTACGGCCAGCACATCACCCTCCACGACGACGTCTATTGCAACTTCGGCTGCGTCCTGCTCGACTGCAACACCATCGAGATCGGCCCCCAGACCATGCTCGCCCCCAACGTCCAGCTCTACGCGGCGTATCACCCGATCGATCCGGACCAGCGCGTGGCGGGTCCGGAGCTGGCGGCGCCGATTCGGATCGGAGAAAAGGTGTGGCTCGGCGGCGGGGCCATCGTGCTGCCTGGGGTGACGATCGGGGACAGCACGACGATCGGCGCGGGCAGCGTCGTGACGCGGAATATGCCAAGCCGGGTGGTCGCGGCGGGGAATCCGTGTCGGGTGTTGCGGACGTTATGACGTGATATCGTGAATTAGCTCGTCGGCTCGGTGAGTCGACCTTTGCGGATCCGACGGGTGGTCCCGTGCAAGCACTGCTCGAGGAGCAGTGGCACCCGTTAGGGGTTTCATTCTCGACCCGACGGATTCAACGGCAGTCGGCGAATTCGATGACGATCTTCTTCGATCACAACGATCGCGCCCGCCATGAGAACGGCAGTAACGTCGCGGAGCACGTGGTCCCAGCGTTCAACCACCCGGGATGAACGCGGATCGTTGAGCCGAAATACGACCACACTGACGACGGCTTCGCCGGAGTACGCGAGGATTTCGCCGAAGTCGAGTTCAAACGTGAGCATCGCCCGATGCTCGGCAACCACCTTCGCGAAGACCTTCTGATCCGAAAGACGTTGGAGTCCCAGATCGGCGAGGTGGACGACGTCGTATCCGCGGTCCTGCAGCCAAGCGACGACGCTTTGCGACACGCCCATGTCCGCGCGGAACACGATCATCTAAGCAGTTCGCACTTCTTCGGCGGTGAGCCAGGCCGCGTATTCGAGTGCCGCCTGGATGTCCTCGGGCTCAAGATCCCGATATTCGGCGAGGACCTCTTCACGAGTGGCGCCCTGCGCGACGAGCTTGACAATGACCGACACCGGGATGCGCATGCCACGGATGCAGGCGCGACCGCCGAGAATCGCAGGGTCAAAAGTGACCCGGTCAAACGCAATCATAGACTTCTCCGAATCTCGACGAGCCCTGCTACGCCGAGGCGGAGGGTTCCGCCTCGGTGCGGGCGCGTCGTTCGAAGGTGAAGCGGTCGCCTTCGGTCGTGACCACGATCTCGTCACCCTCCCCAAACCGGCCCGCCAGGATCTCCCGCGCCAGCGGGTTCTCGATCTGCTGCTGGATCAGCCGCTTCAACGGCCGCGCGCCGAACGTCGGGTCATACCCCTGGCTCGCTAGCGTATCCACCGCCGCATCGCTCAGCGTCAGTGACATCCCCCGCGCCGCCAGCCGCTGCCGCAGGTACCGCACCTGGAACTCGGCAATCCGCCGCAGCTCCTCCCGCCCCAGCCGGTGGAAGATGATCGTCTCGTCCACGCGGTTGATGAACTCCGGCCGGAAGTGCCGCTTCAGCTCCTCCTTCACGCGCATCTCGATCTCGATGTCCTGCGCACCGCTCTCCGACAGCGCCTGAATGTGCTGCGAACCGATGTTGCTCGTCATCGCGATGATCGTGTTGCGGAAGTCCACCGTCCGCCCATGACCATCCGTCAGCCGCCCATCATCCAGCACCTGCAACAGCACGTTGAACACGTCCGCGTGCGCCTTCTCGATCTCGTCGAGCAACACCACGCTGTACGGCCGCCGGTGGATCGCCTCCGTCAGCCGGCCACCTTCCTCGTAGCCGACGTAACCCGGCGGCGCCCCAATCAGCCGCGCGACCGAGTGCTGCTCCATGTACTCGCTCATGTCGATGCGCACATACGCGCTCTCGTCGTCAAACAGAAACTCCGCCAGCGCCTTGCAGAGCTCGGTCTTCCCGACGCCCGTCGGCCCCAGAAACAAAAACGACCCGATCGGCCGGTTCGGGTCACCAAGCCCCGCCCGGCTGCGTCGCACCGCATCCGACACGGCCCGCACCGCCTCGTCCTGCCCCACGACCCGCTCGTGCAGCCGCTGTTCCATCTGGATCAGCTTCTCTTTCTCGCCCTCGAGCAACCGCGCCACCGGCACGCCGGTCCACTTGCTGACGACCTCGGCGATCTCCTCGGCCGTCACCTCCTCGCGCAGCAGCCCGTGCCCGGCCGCATGCAGCGCGGCCAGCTTTTCCTCGCGGGCGCGCAGCTTCTGCTCGAGCTCCGGCAGCTCCGCATAGCGAATCCGCGCCGCCGCCTCGAGGTCACCCGCCCGCTGCACCTGCTCGAGCTCGGTGTGCTTGGCCGCGATCGCCTCCTTGGTCTGCTTGATCGCATCGATCGCCCCCTTCTCGTTCTCCCACTGCGCGGTCAGCCGCCGGTCATCCTCCTTGAGCTCGGCCAGCGTCCGCTCGACCTGCTCGAGCTGCTTCGCGCTCGCCTCGTCCTTCTCCTTCTTGAGCGCTTCGCGCTCGATCTCGAGCTGCATGCTCCGCCGCCGCAGCTCATCCAGCTCGCTCGGCAGCGAGTCGTTCTCGATCCGCAGCCGCGCCGCCGCCTCGTCGATCAGGTCGATCGCCTTGTCCGGCAACTGTCGATCCGTGATGTAGCGTTTCGACAGCGTCGCCGCCGCCACCAGCGCCCCGTCCTGGATTCGCACGCCATGGTGCGCGTCGTACTTCTCCTTGAGTCCGCGCAGGATCGCGATCGTGTCCTCCGCGCTCGGCTCGCCGACAAAGATCGGCTGGAACCGTCGCTCGAGCGCCTTGTCCTTCTCGACGTTCTGCCGGTACTCCTCCAGCGTCGTCGCACCGACACACCGCAGCTCGCCGCGCGCCAACGCCGGCTTCAGCAGGTTCCCCGCGTCCGGCGAGCCCTCCGTCTTGCCCGCGCCGACCACCGTGTGGAGCTCGTCAATAAACAGGATCACCTCGCCGGCCGAGTCCTGCACCGCCTTCACGACCGCCTTCAGCCGCTCCTCGAATTCGCCGCGGTACTTCGCCCCCGCGATCAGCGCCCCCATGTCCAGCGCCACCACCTTCTTGTTCTTCAGCGCCTCCGGCACGTCGCCGGCCAGGATCCGCTGCGCCAGCCCCTCGACGATCGCCGTCTTCCCGACGCCGGCCTCACCGACCAGCACCGGGTTGTTCTTCGTCCGCCGCGCCAGCACCTGCATGCACCGCCGGATCTCCTCGTCACGCCCGATTACCGGATCCAGCTTGCCCTGCCGCGCCAACTCGACCAAGTCCCGCCCGTACCGCTTCAGCGGCTCGAGTGTGTCCTCCGGATTCTGCGACGTCACCGCCTGGTTCCCACGCACCGCCTGTAGCGCCGCCAGCAGGTCGTCCTTCGTCATCCCGCTGATCTGCAACACCTGCTGCGCCGCGCTGCCAACCTCCGTCAGCGCCAGCAGCAGGTGCTCGGTCGAAATGTACTGGTCCTTCATCCGCTGCGCGGTCTGCTCGGCCGCGTTGAGCACCTCCAGGAACGTCCGGTGCCCCGCCAGCGAGCCGCCGCTCTGCCGCGGCAGCCGATCCAGTTCCTGCTCCAACAGCGACCGGATCTGACCCAAATTCCCGCCGGCCTTCTCGATCACCGGCGCAATGATGCCGCGCTCCCCCTCGCCGGACGTGCCCACCACTAGCCCGTGCAACAGGTGTAACGGCGTCAGCTCCGGGTTGCCCCGCCGCTGCGCCTCCTGCTGCGCCAGGTTGACCGCCTCGCCCGCCTTGATCGTGAACTTGTCTTGCTGCATGCCAATTACCTCCTACCCACCCTAACAGGCATGCTGCGTGCCAAAACAATACTGCCGTAACCCCACTGATAACAGGGACTTTCAGATGTTTACCTACCCGAAAATCTGCCGAAATGACCCCCCTGGCAGGCGTCCGCGCCCTGAAACCCACGGGGATCGCCAGCGCGCGAATGAGGGCGCCGGTCGCCTGCGGAGAACCACCCGCGCGTCGCTGGTTCAACTCGGCCGAATGCGTTAAAAGCCAGCTTCGAGCCTGAAAGCCCCGATCCCCACGGAGCCCGTTGATGTCCGTCGCCGCACCGCTCATCCCCCGTCAGGTCCTCTTCGGCAACCCCGATCGCGCTGGCGCCAAGCTCAGCCACGACGGCCGCCGCCTCAGCTTTCTCGCCGCCCGCGATGGCGTGCTCAACGTCTGGGTCGGCCCCACCGACGACCCCACCGCCGCCCAACCGGTCACCGACGAGAAAAAACGCGGCATCCGCCAGTACTTCTGGGCCCACACCAACGACCACGTCGTCTATCTCCGCGACGCCGACGGCGACGAGAACTGGCACGTCGTGGTCGTCGACCTGACCACCGGCCAGAGCCAGGACCTCACCCCCTTCCAGGGCGTCCAGGCGCGCGTCGAGCACCTCAGCCGCCAGTTCCCCGACGAGATCGTCGTCGGCCTGAACAACCGCCAGCCCGAACTCCACGACCTCTACCGCGTCAACATCCGCACGGCCGAACGCCAGCTCATCTACGAGAACGAAGGCCTCATCGGCTTCAACCTCGACGACGACTTCAACGTCCGCTTCGGAATGGCCATGCGCCCCGACGGCGGCATGGACTACCTCAAGCGCGCCAACAACACCTGGGAGCCCTACGTCAGCGTCGACGCCGACGACGCGCTGACCACCGGCTTCATCGGCCTCAACGCGGCCGCCGACACGCTCTACCTCCTCGACAGCCGCGATCGCGACACGGCCGCCCTCCGCGCGATCGCGCTCGACCGCGACGCCCCGCGCGACCTGCACGCCGACGACCGCGCCGACATCAGCGACACCCTGACCCACCCCGTTACCGGCGACGTCGAAGCCGCGGCCGCCACCTACGAGCGCAAGCAGTGGACGCTCTTGAACGACGCGCTTACCCCCGACTTCGACTACCTCCGCACCGTTACCCGCGGCGACATCGAGGTCCTCAGTCGCACCGATGACGACCAGCACTGGATCGTCGCCTACCTCCGTGACGACGGCCCGGTCCAGTACTACCGTTACGACCGTGGCCAACAGCGCAGCGCGACCTTCCTCTTCAGCAACCGCAGCGCGCTCGAAGGCCTCAAGCTCGCGCGCATGCATCCGGTCACGATCCCCGCCCGCGATGACCTCCCGCTGGTCTGCTACCTCACCCTGCCGGCCGGCGACGACCAGAACGGCCGGCCTGCCAGCCCCCTGCCGATGGTCCTGCTCGTCCACGGCGGCCCGTGGGCCCGCGACGAGTGGGGCTACGACGCCGAGCACCAGTGGCTCGCCAACCGCGGCTACGCCGTCCTCAGCGTCAACTACCGCGGCTCCACCGGCTTCGGCAAACGCTTCATCAACGCCGCCAACCGCGAGTGGGCCGGCAAGATGCACACCGACCTGCTCGACGCCGTCGACTGGGCCGTCAAAGAAAAGCTCGCCGACGCCGACAAGGTCGCGATCATGGGCGGCAGCTACGGCGGCTACGCCACGCTGCTGGCGCTGACCTTCACGCCGGACGTCTTCCGCTGCGGCGTCGACATCGTCGGCATGTCTAACCTGGTCACGCTGCTGGAGTCCGTGCCCGACTACTGGAAGCCCCTGCTCGACATGTTCACCACCCGCGTCGGCGACCACCGTACCGACGAAGGCCGCCAGTACCTCTTCGAGCGCTCACCGCTCTACAAGGTCGACCAGATCGCCCGCCCGCTCCTCATCGGGCAGGGCGCCAACGACCCCCGCGTCAAGCAGCAGGAAAGCGACCAGATCGTCGCCGCCATGCAGGAAAAGCAGATCCCCGTGACCTACGTCCTCTACCCCGACGAAGGCCACGGCTTCGCCCGCCCGGAAAACCGCCTGAGCTTCAACGCCGTGGCCGAAGCCTTCCTCGCCGAACACCTCGGCGGCCGCTTCGAACCCATCGGCCAAAGCTTCGAAAACGCCAGCCTCCAGATCATCGCCGGCGCCGACCAGGTTCCCGGCCTCCCCGCCGCCCTTTAGCAAAGGGCTCCCCAAGGGGTGCACCCACGTAGCGGCCGGGCTCCGTACCGGGCGTACCCCGCAGGGTGTCCCAGGCTTACAGCCTGGGCGACTGACGTGTCGTGCGCATGCTTGGAACTTGTGGCAAGGACGATGCGCCGGGCTGGTCGTCCGGGTCAGCACCCGGACGAGCCGACGGGAGGGATTCAGTTGTC
>CAZCKC010000008.1:0-47653 GCA_964499235.1 uncultured Planctomycetales bacterium
CGGGATTCTCAACGGCACCAGCAACTACATCCTGACGCGGATGGCCGTCGACGGCGTCAGCTTCGCCGACGCGCTGCGCGGCGCACAGGACAAGGGCTACGCCGAGCCCGACCCGACGCTCGACGTGCAGGGCATCGACGCGGCCGAGAAGTTGGTCGTAATCCTCCAGCATCTTGGCATCACCGGTGTGCGGGTCTCGAGCCTCGAGGTGCGTGGGATCGACACGCTCCAGGTCGCCGACTTCCGCCAGGCCCACGCCTTCGGCGGCGCGATCAAGCCGCTGGTCAAGGCCGAGATCACGGACGAAACCGTCCGCGCCTTCGTCGGGCCGGCCTTCATCCCGAGCCACCATCCGCTGGCGCAGGTGAATTACGAGCGGAACGGGATCCGGCTGCGCGGGCCGGACATCGGCGACCTCGTCTTCACCGGCCCCGGCGCCGGGCCCGAGGTGACCGCCGCCACCATCCTCGACGACGCGGTGCAGATCATTTCGGAGGGGACCAACCTGCTGCCGCCGAGCGTCTCGCTGGGGCTCAACGACCGCGTCGTCGAGCCGCGCACCAGCCCGTGGTTCGTCCGCTGCACCGTGACGGCCGCCGCCGACCCGGGCACCACGGCCCAGCGGGTGACGGCCGCCTTCGCCCAGGCCGGCGTCGGCACGCAGCACGTCGCGACGCAGCCGAACGACACGCAGCATTACGTCTACCTGATGACGCGGCCGTGCGATCCCGGCGTTCTTTTCGATAACCTCACGCCGCTCGAGCAGAAGCTGGGTGGCGGGATCCAGATCTTTCGCGCGACCGAGGGCGTCTAGGAAGCCGCGGGCCGCGGTTGACCTAGACGCGGCTGTTCCACAGGACGTCGTCGCGCCCGGCGGCCTGATTCTCGAGGCGGGCCAGAACGAAGAACAGGTCCGAGAGGCGGTTCAGGTACGGGACCGCGAAGGCGCTGATCGGCTCCTCGTGGGCGAGCTCGATGATCTCGCGTTCGGCCCGGCGGCAGACGGTGCGGGCGACGTGGAGCTGGGCGGCGGCCGGCGTGCCCCCGGGCAGGATGAAGTTCTCGAGCGGCGCGAGGTGTGCGCTGACGCGGTCCATGTCGGTTTCGAGAGCGGTGACGTGGCGGGCCTCGAGCCGTGGCCCGGGGAAGCGGTCCTTATCGCCCTCGGGAATGCAGAGGTCGGCGCCGACGTGGAAGAGCTCGTTTTGGACCCGGGCGAGGATCTCCTCGGTCGCGGGCTGGTGGTCGAGCGTCCGGATGACGCCGACGGCGGCGTTGACCTCGTCGACCGACCCGAAGGCGTTGATCCGGACCGAGGTCTTCGAGACGCGGGCCCCGGTACCGAGCCCGGTAATCCCCTCATCGCCGGTACGGGTGTAGACCTTCGTGATCCGCGGCATGCTGCTGCTCCTCCTGCAGGCTGGGAAATCGGCATGGCATTTGGCGTTCTGGCCTATGCTTCTGATCATTGCATTGTAGGGACACGATCAGCACAAACTTGGTACCGGTCGGCAGGCCAGGGGCGTCCCGCATGAGCGGCGCTGACGACCGGGCCGCGCGCGAGCCGTTGGAAACGTCCCAGTCATACCCGTGAGGGGAGCGGCATGATGGAATCCTGGAAAGCAAGCTTTGCGCAGCGGCTGCAGAACGTGCAGAGCACGTGGACCAAGCAGTTCGAGCGGGCACTTGACGACTGCGTCGTGCCGGAGTTCGAGGACTTGGCAACCTTCGTGCGGCAGCACAACTTCACCACCGCGATGCCGCTGCACGAAGAGGGCAAGCGCTCGTTCAAGTTCGAGCTGGCGGAAAACGCCTATCTGCTGATGATCTTCCGGTCGACCGGCATCGGCGAGTTCGAGCTGCGGGCCGAGGCGTTCACGCCGGGCCAGGAGCCGGGGCTCAGCAAGGCCACCGAGCGGCTGGCGGACGTCAACCGCGAGTGGGCCCGCCAGCAGTTCCAGAACGCGCTGGACGGCTTTATCAGTCACCTGAACGGCGGCAAGGAAGTCGTCGCGAGCGAAGCTGAGCTGGTGAGCGCTTAGCTTCAACACCACAGCGGCCGTCGATCGGCTGGCTCCCACGCCGATCGACGGGCGCTGCTTTACCCCCCGTTTAGCTCAGCGGGTTAACCAGCAGCCCGCTCGCCAGCTTCGGGTAAAAGAACGTGCTCTTCTGCGGCATGAGGTCGCCGGCCGAGCACACCCCCCGCAACTCCTCCATTGTCGTCGGCTGCAGCAGGAACGCGGTGCCGCGGCTCTCCTTCGCCGCCGCGACCGCGCCCGCGTCCGACTTGACGTACTGGATCTCGGGCGCTTGGCCCTGGAACAGCTGCGGCGTCACCACGTGGTCGAGCACGAACGCGTGCAGGAAAGTCAGCCCGAGCCGCCGCCACGCCTCGCTCTTGTCCGGCGCGATCGCGTCGAGGATCTCGGCCTGCTCGGGCCTGGCGGTGTAAAAGCGCCCGTCGTGGGAATTGAACCACGCGATCGCCTGCGGCCCGCGGGCGGCGATTTCCTCGAGCACGCCCGCGACCGACTGCCGGTCAGCGGCACGGACCTCGGTCTCGACCCGGCCGTCAAACGTCTCCGGCGTCACGTTGGCGTTCGGCACGACGCGGTGGGTCGGCAGGATGAGCAACCCGGGATCTTCCATCGCGCAGAAGACGCACAGCACGAAGTTGGCCGGATCGTCGGCCGGCAGCGGGCCGCGCTGCTCGTTGGCCCACGCCTGGTAGTTCAACGCCGTGCCGTAGCGGTGATGGCCGTCCGCGATGAACGTCGCCCGCGTCTGCATCTGCTCGCGGGCCTGGCGAATGATGGCGGGGTCGGTCAGCGCCCAGACGCGGTTGCGGACGCCGTCGAGCGTGCCGTCGAGCAGCGGCGCGCCGTCGGTGGCCGGCGCCAGCGTCGCCGCTACCTGGTTCTCGGGATCCGGGTAGACGCCGAAGATCGGGCTGAGGTTGGCTTCGCACGCCTGGGTCAGCGCAAGGCGGTCCTCCTTCGGGCCGCCGAAGGTCTGCTCGTGCGGAAAGACCGAGCCGCTGCCGAAGGGCTCGAGCATCAGCCGGGCAAAGAACATCTTACGGGTGTACGTCTGCCCCGCGTGCGTGTAGTCCTGGTAGTAGACGTACACCGCCGGCTCAGCGTCGCGGGCGAGCACGCCGCTGGCGAGCCACGCTTCCAGCGTCGCACGGGCCTGCGCGTAGACCTCCGGCGGGCCGGCGGACTTCGGCGGCAGGTGCGGCAGGTCGATTCCGACAAAGTTCGCGCTGTCCTGCGCGAGCAGCTGATCCTTGTCGGCCGCGTCGAGCACGTCGTACGGCGGCGCGAGCTTCGACGAAACGTCGCCTCCCGGCGGGCTCGCGTAATGGATTCCGGCAAAGGGTTGGATCTCGCTCATCGGGCCTCTCGCTCCGCGTTTGAGGGAATAAATGTGTCGGCGAGTCTACCCGACCGCGGCAGGGGATGCGACGGGGCAACTGCGATCACCGCCGCCGGTGCGTCTTGTAGCCGCTGTAATCGCGGCGTTCACCGTGCTCGTTGTACTCGTCGTATTCGCGGTGCTCGTTGGCGCAGTCCGGCCAGTGATCGTCGGCCTCGTCGGCCTGGTACCACTGCTGGTGGTACGGGGACTGCTGCGCAACCGGCACGCGATGGTGACGCGTGTGACTCTGCGAGACGAAGCCGAAGAGCAGCAACCCGAGGGCGAGCACCCGGACCGGCGTCCCGACCCAGTCCAGCCGCCAACTCTGCAACGCGGACAACAGCAGCACGCCCCCCGCCGCGAGCCCGACCCACGGCTCCTGCGTCGCCAATACCGCCCCCGCCAGTCCCAGCCCAACCACCGCCGAGACCCGCCCCGCCCGCCGCCGCGTCCGGGTGCTCGCCGCGGGCTTCGGCAACGCCGCCCCGCAGCGCGCGCAATACGCCGCTTGCAAGCCATTCCGCGGCCGGGTGACGCTGCCGCAGCGCGGGCACGGTGTCGGCGTGGGCTGGGTCTCCGTCATCACCGCCCTCCCGAAGCCGGGCTGTCGCCCGCCGTCCGCTGCGCCATCGCCGCCAGCAGCGGGACACTGCCCGAGGTGCCGAGCCGGGCCGCGCCGGCCTCGATCATCGCCAGCGCGGTGTCGAGGTCGCGGATGCCCCCGGCCGCCTTCACCTTGATCGGGGCCGCGTGCCGGTGCAGCAGCAGCACGTGCTCAACCGTCGCCCCACCCGCCGGATGGAAGCCGGTCGAGGTCTTCACATAGTCCGCCTGCGCCTCGGCCACGCAGCGGCAGCCGAGCACGATCTGAGCTTCATCAAGCGCGGCGGTCTCGAGGATCACCTTGACCACCGCATCGCCGCGAGCTCCCTTCACCGCAGCCACCACCGCGGCGATGTCCTGCGTCACCGCGTCCCGGTCGCCCCCCCGCAGCGCCCCGAGGTTAACGACCATGTCGACCTCACCCGCCCCGGCCTCGACCGCGCGGCGGGCCTCGTCGGCCTTCGTCTCACTGAGACTCGCCCCGAGCGGAAAGCCGGCCACCGTCGCGACCGCCACCTCCGCCCCGCCCAGCCGCGCTACCGCCAGCGGAACCCAAACCGGGTTGACACAAACGGCCGCAAAGGCATGCTCGCGCGCCTCCTCGCAGAGCCGCTCAATGTCGACCTGCATCGTCTCCGGCTTCAGCACCGTGTGATCGATGAAGCGGGCGAATTCCGCGACCGAGCTGGGCAGCGCTTGCGTCATGCGACCTCGTGCTGGCGAGTGATCACGGCCATGTCCTGGATCGAGTGCCCCAGCCACTGCGCGACGGGGACGACGAGTTGGCCGACCGTTTCTGTATCATTCTGACGACTCAGGATGAGCCGATCCCGCGCCGGCGAGAGGGCGACGAGCAGGTCGTCCGACGCCGCAACGCGCCGGGCACCTGCGTCTGGCCGCAGCAGCACCGCGTTCCACGCCTCGCGCCCGAAGAGCCCGACCACGCCGCGGCGTCCCGCCGGCACCAGGAGCTCATCAATCCCCGGCCAGCTTCGCACGACGGCCGACTCCAGCGCTGCCGACGTCTCGAAGAGGATCCGCGCCGGCGCCGAGCCATCCGCCGACAGCTCCCACAAGCTGCCGCCCGACGTGCCGATGAACACGCGCTCGCCGGCCACTGCCACGCTCTGAATCGCCGTCGCAAAGCGGTAAACATCCTCCAGGCGCTCGTCCTCCGTCCGCCACGCAACCAGCGACTCGTCGACGCCGAAGAAGATCGTCGCCCCATCGGCCGCCACGCACGGCGACCGCACCGTCTTCGCCGCCCGCGCCGCCGGCTCGAGCAGGCCACTGCCGGCCTCCGGCGCATCCAGCCGCCACCGCCACAAGCCAAACTGCGAATGCGTGGCGTAGAGCGTGTCCCCCGCCACGACCGCCCCGTTAAATCCCGTCCGCGGCGCAGTCGCCGTCGTGACCTCGAACGCCTGCGCCGGCACGTCGCCGCGCCGATCGACCACCCAAACCCCCCGCGCCGCCCCGATCAGCAGCCGCTCCGCCACCGCGTCGTAATCCACGCTCCGCAGTGCCCCGAGCGACTCCGGAACCGTCACCTCGCCCGCGATCCCGTCAGGATGCTCCGGATCCAGCAGCACGCACCGCGGCCCCGCCACCACCGCCACCCGGTGCGCCGCCACCCGCGTCGGCATCACGCGCCAAAGATGCTCAAACAGCCGCCCCCGCTGCTCCGGCCCGAGCCCGGACAGCAACTGCTCGAGCGACGCCCCCCGCTGCTCATCCGCCAGCCCCTGCAAACGCTCCAACACCGCCGCCACGTCCGCCAGCCGCCGATCCAGCGCCGCCCGCGCCGCCCGATCCACCTCGGCACGAGCTGCATAGCGGGCCACGCGCACCGCCGCATCCTGCTGCGCCGCCTGCGCCGCATCAAAACTGGCGCTCTCGAACCGCGCCGCCGTCACCTGCTCGAGCTCGCAGCCGGTCTCGAAGAGCACCGCCTCGAGCGCCGCCCGCAGCAGCATCGTCACCTCGTCGAGCGGCAGCCCGCCGACCAGCTCTGCGGCCGCGCGCCCCGCGCACAAGCGCTCGAGCGCCGCCTGCCCGCCCGCGTGGCGGAAGCGCTCGGCCAGCTGATCGCTCGTGACCCGGTCACCGGTCGTGATCAGCCGCCCAAAAGCGGCCGCGCTGTCCCGATCCGCGGGCAAGCCCAGCCGCAGCGCACACGTCGCATCAACGCGGTGCTCGTCGGCAGCCTGAAGGCGACGGGCCGCCAGCGGCAACTCAACCACCGGCTGGCGCAGCAGCAGCAGCGTGTCGTCCGGCTCGATCTCGGGCGTCTCCCCCGCCCGCGTCAGCTCGCGCACCCCGGACGGCTGCTCACGCAAGGCAACCCAGCCCGGCGGCACGCTCATCCGGCGCATCATCCGCCGCGGCCAGTCCGCTCCCCGGATCCGCACGCCCAGCAGCCGCTCGTCGGCCAGAACTTGTTCGAGTGCAACGCCCATGATCCGTCTCTATCTGCGCGCGTCGGCGTCGCCACGACGCCGCCCCCACGTGAAGATTCCTCCGCCGAACCCGATCAGCAGCAACGCGCCGAACAGGCCAAGATGCCGGAACAGCACCACCGACAGCACCAGCGACAACGCCAGCGCGCCAACCAGCACAAGCCAGCCCCAGCCGTCACCCCGCGCACCAGCCGCCGGCAACTCCGACCCGCAGCGGCTGCAGAACTGCGCGCTGTGCGCATTCCGCGATTGGCAGTTCGGATTCGGACAGCGCATCGGCCTGGTCCTGTCGCTCGAATAATTGCATCACGCCGCCGCGGTCTGCGTCGCCCATCGCTCAAATCGCTGCACGTCCTGGGGGCTCACTGACGGCGGCGTCACCGCCAGCACCGCCTGGACGTCCGCTAATGAAATATTACGCGGCTGGGCACCGCCGACCGACTCGATAAACGGCCGGGCGGCGGCCCGGTCGCTGATCGCCTTGATGTCGGCGCCGCTGTAACCCTCAGTCTCCGCCACGAGTTGCGCGAAATCGACATCGTCCGCCAGCGGCCGCGAACCGAGATAGATTTCAAACAGCCGAAAACGGGCGGGCGCGTCGGGCAAGGGCACGTGCACCTTCACGTCGAGCCGCCCAGGCCGCATCATCGCCGGATCGAGCGCCCACGGCTCGTTGGTGGCGCCGAGGAAGAGCAGTGCCCGGCCTTTGTCGCGGTCGAAGCCCTCGAGCTCCTGGAGGATCTGGGGGACGACGCGCTGCATGACGGTCGACTGCCCGCCGCGGCGGCGCGGCACCAGCGCCTCGACCTCGTCGATGAAGATGACGCTGCGCGGCTCCTCCTTGGCGGCGTCGAAGAGCTTGCGGACGTTCTGCTCGGCCTCGCCGACCCACTTGCTGAGCAGCTGGGCGGGCGAGAGCACGAACATCGTCGCGTCGAGCTCGTTGGCGACCGCCTTGGCGATCATCGTCTTGCCGGTGCCGGGCGGCCCGTAGAGTAGCATCCCGCCGCCGACGTCGATGCCGTAGCGCTGCGCGAGCTCGGCGTGCTGGAACGGGTAGATCATCTTCAGGTGCAGCTCGGCCTTCACGTCCTCGAGGCCGGCGATGTCGGCGAAGCGGATCTGCGACTTCTCGCGGACGATCCAGTCCTGCGGGTCGGAGCCATTGTCGTCGCCGTCCTGCGCCCGGCCTTTGCGGCGCGGGCCCCCGCCGCCGGCCGCCTGGGCGTCGCATTCCTTGGCAAGTTCGATGAGCTCGCGGGCGTAGGTTTCCTGCTGCCCGCGGGTCTCCGCGTCTCGGCTCTGGCTGGCGAGCTCGAGCATGGTTTCCGCGGCCTGGATCAGGAACGGGCGGGCGGTGGCATAGTCGCCCTGCTGATAGGCGGCCACCCCCCGGTCCTTCAGTCGCTTGAATGTGGCAAACGTCGCCATCGTTTACCGCCGCTCAGCAAGAACGACACGAGCCCACGACACGAGAGACCGCCCCACGGGCGCCACTGCTCTCGAGCAGTGCTTTCTGAAGCGGCGCCTGCCGGCACTGCTCAAGAGCCGTGGCATCCACCGCACCCACCCATCGCACCCATCACAGTCGTCCCCTGCATCGTTTCCTCCGAACCAGGTCGAATCCACCGCCACCCTACCGCTGCTCTTTCGCCCCTTCGCCCTTCAACTTCGCCAGCTCGGCCCGCAGGTCACTCATCTGCTGCGACGCCTCCGCCCCGGCGGCCGCTTCCTCGGCCGCGATCATCTGGTCGATCTCCTCGTCGCTGACCGGCTCGGCCGTCGCGGTGACGTCGGTTTGGGCGGCCTCCTCGACGCCGTCGAGGAACAGGCTCATTCGCTCCTCCATCGTCTGCGATTGAGCCATGGCCTGCTCCCACTCGCTCTGCGTCTTGACGAGGTCGGTGTCGCCGTAGAGCCGCGAGACCTCGCGGGCCATCATGCCCATCGCGCCGGCGAAGTCGGCCGTCGCCTCGGCCTGCCGCTTGATCAGCAGCGCGTTCTTCACCGCGAGCAACTGCCGCTCGAGCATCCGCTTGATCGCGGCCGTCTTCTTGAGCGAGTTGCGGATGAAGACGTAGGAATTCGTGTCGCCGATCCGCTTGGCGTCGCGGGCGTTCTTGATGAACTCGTCGGTGAACTTGTTCTGCTCGGCGATGGCCCGCTCGATGCGGCGGATCCCCTGGCGGATCTTGATGTCGCGCTCGATGCGCCGCTCTTCCTTGCTCTTAAACAGCGCCATCGTGGTCTCCTGGCCCGCAGATCATGCGTCAGCCGCCCGGTCGCGCTCGCGGACGCGCCGCTCGGTCTCGTCGAAGGCCGAGTTATCGTCGGCGATCAGCCCCGCGTCCATGTCGTTCCAAACCTTCAGCAGCTCCTCGGCAGCGGGCGAAACGCCGCTGGCGGCGGCCTCGTCCGCGGCGTGGCCGATCTGCAGGATGTCGTCCAGCCGCTCCTGGTAGGCCTCGGAGGTGACCTGCTCGTTCTCGATCAACCGCTCCATGACGGCCAAATCGCGCGAGGTGATCTGCGCCAGCGGCGAGGACGCGTCACGCTGCGGGGCGTTCTCGCGGAGCATCCGCAGCCGGGCGACGGTCAGCAGCTCCTTGCTCCGCATGTTGAGCTGCCGCGTGATCATCAGCTGCTCACCGTGCAGCAGGTCGAACTGCTGCGCGAGCACCTGGCGCAGCTCGGGCGTCTTCTCCTTGGCCCCTTGCCGCACAATCTCCTGCTTCTCGTTCGCCAGCTTCCGCACGCGCCCGAGCATCCGGTCGCGCTCGCTGGTCATCAGCATCTCCTGGGCGCGGAGCTCGGCCACGTTCATCGTCGCCAGCGTCTTCCGCTTGGTGGTCAGCCACTCGAAAAAGTTCACGCCCGCTCCCAAAATCCAGCCCGGCTTCAAAACCGGGTGCCAATGCGCCCGCGCGGGCTGCCACTGCCCTCGAGCAGTGCCAACCCGTGAAGACCCTACCCCAACTCGGGCCGCGGCCGCTCCCGTGGCTCCGGCTCGTCGACCCCCGTCGGACTCTCTTCCGTCGCGGCCGATTCCGGCGGCGTGGTTCGTGCTTCGGACGGCTCGGCGGCCGGCGTCTGCGCTTCGTAGGCGTCGAACTCCGCCAGGATCGCCGCCTCGTCGGCCTCGGTCTGCGGCGTGGTCGCACCGGCCTCGATCGAGTTGGCGAGGTCCGCGTTCGTCGCCAGCTCGTTGATCATCTGCTCGGCCTCGGCCGCCTGCTGCGTCAGCTCCTCAGCGGTGGGCATCGGTACCTGGGTGCTTTGCTGCTTGAGCGTGAGGTGGTGCACCTGCGTGCCGAGGACATCGATCTGCTGGTTGAACATTTGGACGCGGGTGCGATAGCGCCGCAGGTCCTTGCGGACCCGTATCAGCTTGCCGGCAACCTGCTTCTTCTCCGCCTGGCTGGGCGCGTCGGCGCCCTGCTTGAGCAGGTCCCGTTCCTGGCCCTCGAGCGCGTCGACCTGGGCGTCGAGCTCGCCGCGCTGCTGCTCGAGCAGCACGCGCTGGGCGGTCAGCTCGCGAACCCGTTCGGCCGGCGTCGGCTGGGCCCCGAAGAGCCGGCGAATCCGTTGCCACCAAGACATCGCGGGTGCCTCCCCGGCGAGTGGACTGCGACAGACACGGATACTCTCCGCTGTCGGGACGGTCATCAAGCGCGGGTCCTGCCGACACGCCTGTCGGACGAGCTTTTCGGCCTCCAGCACCGGCAGGCTCAAATCGCCGGCCAGCGTCTTGAGCGCAACGCCGCTCGTCTCCAGCTGGCCGGTGCGCTCGTTGAGATAACGGGCCACCCGCTGCAGCTTCTGCGACGCGGACTCCAGCTCGAAGAGCTTGGCCCAGGTCGTCTTCTCGATCGCGGCCGGCACGTTGACGTCCCAGCCGCCGTCGTCGCGTCCGCCCAGCAGGACCAGCGCCGGCGCTCGGCTGGCCGCCACCAGCTCGCGCGCCTCGGCCGTGAAGCCGGTCGGACTGGCGAGCACGGCACAGCTTGGCCGCTGATTTTTGGGCAGCCGCTCAAACTCGCTGAGGGCGTCGAGCACCTGCTCGCGGTCGACCGGCTGCGGCTCGCGCCCCGCCGCCAGCGCGGGCAGGTCTGCCAGCACCCGGGCCCGCAGCCGCACGACCGTCTCGTGCACCAGCCCCAGCACGCGCTGCCGCGCGAAGCGGAGCAGCACGCCGCGGCGGCTGGGCAGCGCGTTGAGCAGCCGCTGGTCGTAGCGGCCGAGGTTGGCAAGCGTCTGCCGCGCGGCGTCCGCGCCGTCGGGCGTCTCGTCGACAGTCACCCGGTCGACCGGCAGCCCGACGCGGACCAGGGCCTGCGCTCGGCCGGTCAGTTGCGTCAGAAAGTGCTGCTCGAACTCGCGCTGGTCACGCGCTTTATCCATAGATCTCTGCCTGCATCGCCGGCGCGCGGAGCGCAGCGCCGCAGTTGGCGCAGTAGCGGGCCTGCGGCAGGTTCAGGCAGCGGCACGCGGAATTGCTGCACGTATGTCGCTCGTTGCCGGCCCGTGCCGGCGCGCCCGAACACCGCGGCGCACTACCGGACAGCAGCCAGCCGATCGGCGCGAAGAGCAACTGCACCACGCCCCAGACCAGCCGCACGGCCAGGTAGACCAGCACCACGATGAACCCGACGATGCCGAGCAGGAACAACAGCATGAACAGCGCGACGAACTCGCCCATGGTCGGTCACCTCCGCGCGGCGTCAGCCAAGGCAGCGCCGCAGAAGATGCAGAACCGGTCTTCCGGCGCCGGGTACGCGTTGCACTGCTCGCAACGGCGCACGCTCGCCCGCAACTGGTGCCCGCACTGGGTGCAAAACTGATCCTCCGGCTCGACCACCGCGCGACACGCGGGACAGCTCGGCACGAACGCCCGGCTGCTGGCCTGCCCGGTCGCCGGCGTGCCGGCCTGACGCCGGTCGAGGTCCGCCAGCACGTCTCCGGCCGTTGCATAGCGCCGATCATGACGCGTATAGAGCTGGCGAAAGATGTCGTCATAGCTGCTGGCGTCGACGCGGTATGTGCCGGGCAGCTCGGCGCCCGCCGGCCGCTCGCCGGTCAGCATCTCGAACAGCATCACGCCCAGCGCGTAGAGATCACTGCGGCGGTCATACTCACCGCGCCCGTCACGGATCTCGGGGGGCAGATACGGCAGCGTCCCGACGACCTGATCCTCGCGCGCCAGCGACGCCGATTGCGCGATCGAGTGCCCGTAGCCCGCCTCTTGCAGCACGAGCCCGAAATCGGTCAACTTCACGTCCGCAACCTGCAACTGCTCGAGCGGCCGCTCACCAAGGTTCAACAGCACGTTGGCCGGCTTCAGGTCGCGGTGCAGGACATCGGCGTCGTGGGCGGCCGCCACCCCGCTGAGCACCCCCCGCAAGATCGTCTCGACCGCCGGCAGCGGCAGACCGCGCGGGTGCTCGGCGATGACATCGGCAAGCGAAGGCCCGTCGATCAGCTCCATCACGAGGTAGGCCGGCTCGGCGAATGGATCGAGGCCGCGGACCCGCACAATGTTCGGATGGCGGAGGTTGTGCACGACCACGCCCTCGCGCTGCAGGTAGCGGACGTATTCCGGTTCGGTGGGCAGCTTGACGGCGACCTGGTCGTCGGACCAGACGTGATGGCGGGCCAGCCAGACCTGTCCGAAGGTGCCCTCCCCGAGGAGCGACTCGAGGAGGTACTCACTCACCCGCGTGCCTGGTTCGTAGTGCGCCCGCATGGTCCACCGTTCCCCGAGAAGCGCCGCGGGAACGCCGGCTTAGCCGCCCGCCCGCTGCGCGAGGTATTCCGCCACCAGATAATTGTACGCCGTCGCGACTCCCAACAAGGCAATCGCCGCCAGCCACGCCCAGACGCTCGTCGGCCACGCCGTCAACAACAGCACCCCAAACAAGACCTCCACGGCCAGCAGCCCGCCCAACAGCCCGATGCCGACCCAGTTCTCGCCGACCTCCAACAACCGCCCGATAAACAGCTGCGCCAACCACGGCAACGCCGCCGCCACCCCCAGCCACACCAGCGTCCGCCAGATCGCCCCCCACCACGCCTCGCGGGCCTCGGGCCCCATCTGCCACAAACCGATTCCGGCCGCGACCACGAGCCCCAACGCGATGAAGCTCACGACGCGTTCGGCAACGCGCGAAACAAAGCCGGGGGTCTCGATCGCCATCACTTGTGGTAGTGTAATGGGCTCGGAACAGCGACAACATTACAAAACGGAGCCGCGTCCCGAATCACTGATCGCGCGCCCAGACACGCGCCGCCCGGCAACGCGAGAATCACGCCCGCAACGCCACCGGCCGCAGGAGGCTCACCACGATGGCTGATCCAGGCCTAATCGAAACCTTTGAAAACCCCTTTCCGCAACGCGACTATGAAATCAGACATATCGCGCCGGAATTTACCAGCGTCTGCCCCAAGACCGGCCAGCCCGATTTCGGCAAGATCTTGGTCGAATACGTCGCGGCCGAACGGTGCGTCGAGCTGAAGAGCCTGAAGTTCTACCTGCAAAGCTTCCGCAACGATGGGATTTTTTACGAGGCGGTCACCAACCGGATCCTCGATGACCTGGTGGCCGCCGCTCGGCCGCGCTGGATGCGCGTTCAGAGCCGCTGGACGCCACGGGGCGGGCTGCGGTCAGTGGTGACGGCGGAATACGTCGCAGGCGAGGGCTGACCGAGACCCTGAGCGCAAACCCGGGGCAGCGAATCGATCAAGAAGGTAAGAAAAGATAGCGGCCACGGCGTGTCGGTGAACGCGCCGTGGCCGCTGCGTCACAGTTGCTGGGGTCGCTTATTCCTCGCTCGTCAGGCTCCGGAAGAGCTTGTCGATCGCGGCATCGACCTTTTCGTCGGTCAGGTAAGTGCCCACCTCGATCTCGGACTTGATCCGGGCGACGGCCGCATCGCTGACCCGGGCGGCGTCAGCCGCCTCGACGTTGGCCGCCTCGGCGGGCGGCGGCGTCTGCTGGCCTTTGGAGACCGTCTGCGTCTGAGCCGGGCCGGCCTTGCCGACCAGTTCCTGTTGAATGGACCGCTGGTAGGCGGCCACGCCTTGGGTGTTCATTTCAATCTGCATTGCACTCGACCACCGCAAAAACTCAGGACCCCGGCGCCGCGGTGCTGCGGATTAGCACCCCGTCCGGGCGGATGATCGTCCCTGAGGCACCCGTGACCCTTTTGTATGCCCTGATGCTGGCCAATCCGTCGGCGTGAACGCGATCAGGGATACAACCTCGCTCAATGGCTCTCGATCGGCACCCCGAGCCAATCGACTGAAGCGAGGCAATTTATCGCCGGCGCCATCCCACACGCCCCTTGAGCCGGGCCCAGGGCCCGTTTTACAGGCGGAAAACGAGCTTTCGGACCTGATCATCTTTATCGGCGAAATTTTTTCCGCAGCGTAGTTTTTGCGCGGCCAGCTTCAGAAAACCGCTCCCGGCCGGGCCCCGCAGCCCGTTGCGAGCCCAACCGAAGCCGACGTACAACGTCGTGATATTGGCCGACCATTTCGCCCACGGGTGTCGCCGGCCGAGGCGCATGCATGGCGGATGAAATCCAACGATCCACGGCGGCGCGTGGAACAGGCTCAGCCGCGGAGGGTGGCCAGGTCCTGGGGTTCGGCCTGTCCCTGAACGAAGCGGCGGACGTGCTCTTCCTGGGACGCCATTAACTCGTCCGGTGTGCCGTCCGCGACGAAGTGGCCGTCCCAAAGCATCAGGATGCGATCGCCGACCTCGCGGGCGCTGGCCATGTCGTGGGTGACCACCACGCTGGTGACGTGGACTTCTTCCTGGAGGGTGCGGATGAGCTTGTTGATGACGTCGGCCCGCTGCGGGTCGAGGCCGGAGGTCGGCTCGTCGTAGAGGATGACCTTGGGCGGGGGGTCGAGGGCGATCGCGCGGGCGAGGGCGACGCGTTTCTTCTCGCCGCCGGAGAGGTCGGCGGGGCGCTTGTGCTCGAAGCCGGCCAGCCCGACCAGGTTGAGGCAGCGGGAGACCATCCCGGCGACGCGGTCGTGATCGAGCTTGCCCTCGCGGTTCTGGACCATGGGGAAGGCGACGTTCTCGCCGACGGTCATTGAATCGAACAGGGCGTTGAGCTGGAAGACGAAGCTGATTTGCCGGCGGATGGCCACGAGCTTGCCCTCGGAGAGCTGGTCGATCCGCTGACCCTGGAAATAGACCTCGCCGGAATCGGGGCGCAGCAGCCCGACGATGTGCTTGAGCAGGACGCTTTTGCCGGTGCCGCTGCGGCCGATGATGACGGTGGTCTTGCCCGGCTCAATCGCGAGGTCGACGGCGTGGAGCACGACCTGGCTGTCGAACCGCTTGGAGACGTGCCGCAGCTCGATCACCGGGGTTTTGTCGTCGGACGCCGCGCGGTTCATCAGAAGAAGGACCGGAAGCCGTAGAGCACTTCAAACATGCCGGTGAACACGATGTTCAGCAGCAGGTCGATGAACAGGATCGTGATGAAGCTGACGACGAAGGCGTCGGTGCAGGCCTGGCCGACGCCCTCCGCCCCGCGGCGGCAGTGGAAGCCCTTGTAGCAGCTGATCAGCCCGATAGCGGCGCCGAAGAAGACGGCCTTCAGCAGTCCGGTCCACAGGTCCCACATCAGCACGTTCTGTTGCGTGAAGTGCCAGTAGGGCTCGGACTCCTGCCCGAACATGCCGACGTAGACGCCCCACGCCCCGATTGCGCCGAGCAGGTCGGCGTACGCGGTCAGGATCGGCGTGAGGATCAGGCAGGCGAGGAAGCGCGGCGCGACCAGGAAGCGGATCGGGTCGGCGCCCATTGACCGCAGCGCGAGCAGCTGCTCGGTCACGTTCATCGTGCCGAGCTGCGCGGTGAGTGCCCCGCCGACGCGCCCGGCCAGCATCACGCCGGCCAGCACCGGTCCGAGCTCGGCCGCGATCGACACGTTGACGATCGCGCCGATGCGGTCGCCGAAGCCGGAGTTGTCGAACTGGTCGAAGCCCTGGACGACCAGGACCATGCCGACGAAGAGCCCGGTCAGCATGACGACCGGCACCGAGCGAGCGCCGATCTGGTAGCACTGCGGCAGCAGCCGGGCCCAGCCGCGGGTCGAGGCCAACTCGCCCGGGACCGCCATCGCGGTTGCCGCCGCGAAGCACCAAAAGCGCCCGAACGCGTCCATGGCCTCGAGCAGCTTGCCGCCGAACGAGCCGAAGGTCCGGTCGATGATCGTGGGCTTGGCCATCAGCTCCTCGCCGCGGGGTCGAACAAAAGGGCAGACGCGCGGGCCGTCGGCGGGTACATTATCCGAATCGCGGGACGAACGCGATTGCGCGGCCCGCGCGGCGCGTTGCCGGGCGCCAGGATGGCGGTGGCGGCGTGAGCCCGGAGATTTCGTCACACGGCCAGGGATGGGATGAGCGTGTCACGTCAGCAAACCCGCGCGGCAGTGGTTCGGTTCGGCTGGACGACGGTTCTGCTGCTGGCGACGCTGTTCACCTGGATCGCGTTGCTGTCGTTCGACCCCGCGGACCCGCCGGCATCGGTGGTCTACCGCGCCGACGCCCCCGCCTACCCGCAGAACTTGTGTGGCCCGATCGGTGCGTACGTGGCATACGGCGCGGTCTACTACCTCGGCGTCGGCAGCTATCCGCTGCTGCTGTTGCTGACCGCGGGGGTCGTCGCGTACTGCCGGCAGGCCCGGATTGCCGACGCCGGGCTGCGGTTCATCGGGGTCAGCTTCATCGTCACCGCGGTCAGCGCGGCCGCGACCCTCTTCTTTCCAGCCAGCGACCGCTACCTGATGCCGGGGCCGGGGGGCATTCTCGGCCAGGCGACGGCGATGCTGCTGATGCCGCGGCTCGACCTGGCCGGCACGACGATCGTGCTGATCTCGGCGCTGATGATCGGCGGGCTGCTGACGGCGGACGAGTGGGTCATGCGGCTGCTGCGGGCGAGTGCCGGCCAGAGCGTGGCGGGCGCGGCGTGGCTTCAACGGCAGACCGCCGCGGCGGTGCGCGCGGCAGTCGCCCTGCCAGCGGCGCTGATCGGCGGCCGAAATGCACAGGACGCGAAGCCGGCCCGCGCGAAGGCCGCGGCGGTCGCGGCACAGAAGGCGTCGGCGAAAGAGCAGGCTGACGAGGAATGGGAAGCCGTAGCCGAGGGCGAGCCCGAAGACGACGAGTACGAGTACGTCTACGAGGAAGAGGAAACACCTGCGGACGAAGCGGAAGACGAGCAAGACGAGCCGCAGTTCGATGACGAGGATGAAGCAGGCGAAGAAGAAGAATACGAGTACGAGGAAGGCGAGGAAGAGGAAGAGGACGAGCCGCTGGCTGATGCCCCGGCCGCGCTCGAGGCCGACCGTCTCAGCGGGGCCGGCGCGCGCCAGCTCGACTTTAAGGCGCTGATCGGCAAGCGCGAGCCGGAGCCGGTCGATTATCACCGCCCGCCGGATGACGACGGTTACCTCGTGCCGACGCTCGAGGAGCTGGACGAGCCGGTCGCGCTCGACAACTCGACGATCGAGACCACGTGCCGCGAGCAGGCGGCGATTCTCGAGCAGACGCTGAACGAGTTCGGACGCGAGGTCCAGGTGGTCGCGATCGAGACCGGGCCGGTGATCACGGTCTTCGAACTGCGGCTGGCGGCGGGCATCAAGGTCAGCCAGATCGCCTCGCTGACCAACGACATGGCCCGGGCGTTGGGCGCGCCGGCCGTGCGCGTGGTCGCCCCCCTGCCGGGCAAGAACACGATCGGCATCGAGGTGCCGAACCTCGACAAGGAGAAGGTCCGGCTCAAGGACGTGATCCACGGCATTGCACCGAAGCTAAGCCGCTTTCAGCTGCCGCTGTTCCTGGGCAAGGATGCAGCCGGGCAGCCGCTGGTCGCGGACCTGGCGAAGATGCCGCACCTGTTGATCGCGGGGACGACGGGCTCGGGCAAGAGCGTGTGCGTCAGCTCGATCGTGATGTCGATTTTGATGACGCGGACGCCGAGCGAGGTGCAGATGGTGCTGGTCGATCCGAAGGTCGTCGAGTTGACGATGTTCAAGGACGTCCCGCACCTGATGTGCCCGATCGTGAGCGACATGGGCAAGGCCGAGTCGATCCTCGAGTGGGCCACGACGAAGATGGACGAGCGCTACGCCCTGCTGGCCGAGGCGGGCGTCAAGGACATCCGCGGCTACAACAAGCTCGGCGAAGAGGGGCTTCGCGAGCGGTTCCAGCCGGTGGACGAGGACGAGTTCCAGCGGATCCCACTCAAGCTGCCCTACCTCGTGATCATGATCGACGAGCTGGCAGACCTGATGATGACGTCGGCGAAGGAGGTCGAGTTCTACCTGGTCCGCATCGCGCAGAAGAGCCGGGCTGTCGGGATCCACCTGATCGTCTCGACGCAGCGTCCCAGCGCGAACGTGGTCACCGGGCTGATCAAGTCGAACCTGCCGAGCCGGATCGCGTTCCGCGTGGCCAGCAAGCTCGACTCGCGGATTGTGCTCGACCAAGCCGGCGGCGAGGTGCTGATGGGCCAGGGCGACATGCTCTTCCTGCCGCCGGGGCAGTCGAAGCTCGTCCGGGCGCAGGGCACGTTCATCGACGACGACGAGCTGCGGCGCGTCGTCAAGCACTGTGCCTCGCAGTGCGAGCAGCGCTTCCATCCGGAGCTCACGCGGGCGCCCAAGTCCGGCGTCGGCGACGACGGCGAGCGCGACGAGCTCTTTGACCAGGCAGTCGACCTCGTCGTCGCCTCGGGCCGCGGGTCGGTCAGCCTGCTGCAACGCAAGCTGACGATCGGCTACGGGCGGGCGTCACGGCTCGTCGAGCAGATGTACGAGGCCGGCCTCGTCGGCGAGTACAAGGGCAGCCAGGCCCGCGAGGTCACGCTGACCCGGGAAGAGTGGGAAGCGATCAAGAAGCAGCGCGACCGCGAGGAAGCCGCAGAGACGGCCGACTCGCAGACGCCGTCGTAAGCGGTCGCCTCAGGTCTTGCGAGAACACTCAACGACCACGTGAGCGCGATTCACCCCGGTCGTTGGGCGAGCCGTCGTCGTGGTCGCCACGGAAGCCGCGCGCGCCGGGGCCGCGGGGTCGGCCGCGGCGGGGCGGCTGCTCCTTGAGCCATTCGAGCCGCCGATCGACAACCGCGGCCGGCTGGGCTTTCAAGTATTCGAGCCGCTCGCGCCAGGCAGCCTCTTCCTCCAGCTCGCGCTTGCTTGCAAGGGCCCTCAGCGCCGCCCGGATGGCGTCCTGCTCCGTCTCGTCGGCCTGCGCGTGGCGCTCGACCAGTTCGCGGATTTCGGGCGGCAAGGCGGCTGCGGGCGGTCGTCCGCTGAGCACGCTGTCGACGCGCGTTTCGATCCGGTCGTCGCGGGTGGCTTCCAGGCTGGCGACCTGCTTTTCGAGGATCAGCGTCTCGAGTTCGGCGATCTTGGCGAGGGCGGCCCGCAGTGCCCCGAGGGCTTGAGCCTCTTTGACCGGATCCGCGTCGCGGGCGCGGTGATAAGCCCGGTGGGCCTCGTGGACACGCCGGAACAGTACGGCGTGCCGCGTCACCGCGTCGCCAACCTCTTCGTCGAACGCGTAGATGCGTTGAAGCTGCCGCAGTCGCGGGGCCGCATCCTGAATCCGTTGTTCGAACGCAGCCGGCCGCCAGCGTTTCAGGCGCTCGAGCGCGCGGCCGATCCGCGGCAGGCGCTCTTTGGCAAATTCGAGCAGCGCCTCGCGCTCTTGGGCGTCCGCGGGCGCGAAGTCGCTCTCCCGCTCGGGAAAGAGCTCGTGCAAGGGCAGTGGGCGCAGACCGGGCGGGCCACCCCGCTCGGGGCCCGGGCCGTGGCCGGGACCGCGGCCGGGACCGCGTTCGCCGCGTTCGAGGGGCGCCGCGCCGCCGGCCGCCGCCAGGATGCTGACGATGATGCCCAGTCCAAGCAGGCGGACTGCCATCCGGCTCATATATCGACTCCGTCTACGAGCTCGCCGGAGAAGGTTCCGTCGAGGCCGTCGAGCAGGCGCTCGAGCTCGTCCCGCGGCTCGGCCCAGGTCTCGCCCGGATCCCGCCATGGATCGCTGAGCACGTTGGCGAGGTAGTCTTCTGAAGTATCGGCGGCCGCAAGCCATTCGACCACCTCGGCCTCGGCGGAGGCGGCGTGGTCGAGGCCGCCGGTGGGCCAACTCAGCGTCATGAAAAGGGCGACGGCGGCCGCGACGGCGCCGGCGATGGGGCGCCAGGCTCGGCGGCGGCGATACTGCAGCTGCGTGGCGGTCCGGGTGATGGCCTGCTTAATGCGCAGGTTGGTCGTGGGGCGCGGCGTGATTGGGGGCAGCTTGGGCAGGCGGTCGAAGCCGGCCTCCAGCGTCTGCTGCTGGCGATCGAATGGGTTTCGGCTCGGGGTCATGGTTCGCCCTCGGTCAGGTACGCTCTCAGCTTCTTCAACGCCCGGTGTCCCCGGGCGAGTGCCGTGCCCAGCGGCACCCCCAGCAGCCCGGCGATCTCCTTGAACGAGAGCTCGCCGTAATGCCGCAGGAGGACGATCTCGCGGTCGTCGGGCGGCAGCCGTTCGATCGCCGCGGCGAGTGCCTCGGCCGCCTCGGCCCGGTCCAGGGCGGCTGGCGGGGCGTCGTCGGGGCGGCCGGCGGGCCCAAACCCGCCCTCGGTCGCCTCGCCGCGGTGGAGCGAGGCCATCGCCCCCCGCCGCTGAACCCGTCGCACGTGGTCGCGGGCGAGGTTTCCAGCGATCCGGAAGAGCCAGGCCTCGAACCGGCCGTCATGAGCATACTCGCCGATGGTCCGGGTCATTCGCAGGAAGGTCTCCTGGAGGAGATCCTCGGCCAAGTCCCGGGAACGGGTTAAACGGACCAGCAGCCCGTAGACCCGCGGCGCGTACGCATCGTACAGGTCGGTGAGCGCCGCGGCATCGTGTTGCTGTGCGCGTTGCAACAGGCTGTCGAGGCGCTTCGACTCCACGAGTTCCTCGATATGCTCAACGCGTGAGCCGGGGGCTTATTGCGGCCGATGACTCGCGTTTTGGCTGGCGGGCCCCGGCTTGGCCAGTGGCCGACAATTCCTTATATTGACTGAGGTTACCGCGACCGACGAGGATCTCAACGCGATGGCAGGACACTCTCACTGGGCCCGGATCAAGCGGGCCAAGGCCGTCACCGACGCCCGGCGGGGCAAGGCCTGGAGCAAGCTCTCCCGGGCGATCATTATTGCGGCCCGCCAAGGCGGTGGCGATCCCGACCAGAACCTGACGCTCCGTTACGCGATTGACGACGCGAAAGCGGACAACATGCCCAAGGACACCATCGAGCGGGCCGTCAAGAAGGGCGCCGGCGACCTCGAAGGTGAAGAGTTGGTTGAGCTGGTCTACGAGGGCTACGGGCCGGGCGGGGCGGCGGTCATGGTGCTCGCGCTGACCGATAACCGCAATCGGACCGCTCCCGAGATCAAGAAGATTTTCGAGGCTCGGGGTGGGAATTTGGGGGCGACCAACTGCGTGGCGTGGATGTTCGAGAAGCGCGGGGTGCTGTCGGTGGCGAAGGCGGATGTGTCTGAGGAGCGGCTGACGGAGCTCGCGCTGGAGGCGGGCGCGGACGACGTGGCCGACGACGGTGACGCCTTTGAGGTCACCTGCGAGCCGGGCGTGTTTGACACGCTGCGGCAGAGCCTGGACGCGGCCGGGATCAAACCGACGACGGCGCAGATCGCGATGGTGCCTTCTTCGACGACGAAGCTGGCTGGTGAGGATGCGGAAAAGGTGCTCAAGCTGGTCGAAGCGCTCGAGGAGCACGATGACGTTCAGAACGTCTTCAGCAACTTCGAAATTGCGGCCGAAGAGATGGATCGGCTGATGGCTTAGGTGGGTTGCCGGGCGCGCGGCCGGCTTTGTGGGAGCGGTAATGGTGATGATTGGCGAGCGGGCCGTCCGGGGGGCGGCGATGATGGTGGGGGTGGTGGCGGTGCTCGCGACGCAGGTCGGGTGCACCACGGCGCTGAAGCAGGCGTATTACGAGGTGACCGGCGCCAAGGCGGACATCCTGTTCAACCGGGCACCTGAGCCGAGCGAGATTCGCGCTTTCCAGGCGGTGAAGTTTGATCGCCTGACGACGGAGTTGACTGCGGAACTGCTGCCACCGGCGGTGTTGCGCTATTACCGCCAGGGATTGGCGGAGCAGCAGTTCGAGCTGCATGAGCACTTTCCGGGCGGCGACCCGACGCTGAGGGTCGACTCGGAGATCACCTACTTCCAGGAGAAGGGCATCCTCAGCCCCGCGATGATGATCAGCCGCGTCCGGCTGCTGGGGCCCGACGACCGGCTGCTTGGCGATCTTCTCGTGCGGGTCGAGAGCAAGTCGTTCCGGGAAGGCGACGCCGAGGACGTGGCGCTGGCCGCGACCGAGGGGCTCGGCAAGTACCTGATCGAATGCAAAGACCCCGAGGCCGAGCGCGACGATTGAGTCGCGGGTTGATGGCGGGTTGACGGGCCAGCGGTACCGTTCTCCAATGAGGCCATGACGCGCGAAGCGCAGACTGCCGGCCCGGATGCCGCCCAGCAGGCGGCGCTGCGCGCCACGTACGTCGCCAACCTGGATGCCCTGTATCGGGCTGATACTGACTTGGCGGCCACGCTCGACGCCATCCCTTTTGGTGACTGTCCGGCGCTGGAGACTGCCCGGGACGGGGCGCTGACGGTGCAGGTGACGGCGGACGACGGCCGGCCGATCTACCTGCACAGTCGCTACCGGCCGACGGACGAGGCGACGCGGCTGGTGGCCGCCCTGCCGGCGTCGGCGACGCCGACGTTTTTCGTGGTCGGCGTGGGGCTGGGCTATCACATTGTCGCGCTCGAGGAGCGCTACGACCGTCCGCTGCTGCTGGTGGCGGAATCGGACCTGCCGCTGCTCAAGGCGGCGCTGTGCGTGACGGACGTGTCGTTGCCGCTGCGGGATCAGCGGCTGCTGTTCCTCACCGAGCCCAACAAGGCATTGTTCCACGAGCGCGTCGGGGCGATCAGCGCGGATCTGATGCTCGGCGTGCACTTCGTCGTCCCGCCGGCGGCCGGCCGCTATCGCGCCGAGTTCAACCGCGCGCTGCAGCAGTTGATGGCGGAGTTCGTCGCGTACACGAAGATGCAGGTCGTCACGCTGCTGCGCAACGCCCGCATCACGACGCAGAACATCACCTTCAACCTCGCGGCGTACCTCGATCAACCCGGGATCGGTGCGCTGCGCAACCGGGCCCAAGGTCGGCCGGCGATCGTGGTCGCGGCCGGCCCGTCACTCGCCCGCAACATCGACCAGCTCGCCGACCTCGAGGACAAGGCCGTGCTGATCTGCGTGCAGACGGTGCTGAAGAACCTGCTGGGGCGGGGCATCACGCCGCACTTCGTCACGAGCCTGGACTTTCATGAAATCTCGAAGCAGTTCTTCGAAGGGTTGCCGCCGGTCGAGCGCACGACACTGGTGGCCGAGCCCAAGGCGACCTGGCACGTGCTCGACACGTTCCAGGGGCCGCGCTACGTGCTGCACAACACGCTGTACGACAAGCTGCTGCGCGACGCCGCGCCGCGGCGCGAGGGGCTGGAGCCCGGCTCGACGGTCGCGCACCTGTGCTTCTACCTGGCGCGCTGGCTCGGCTGCGATCCGATCATCTTCGTCGGCCAGGACCTCTCGTTTACCGAAGCGGTCTACTACGCCCCCGGGATGCCCGTCGAGCAGGTCTGGCAGCCCGAGCTCAGCCGCTTCTACACCGTCGAGATGAAGCAGTGGGAACGCGTCGTCCGCCACCGCGCGATCCTCAAGCCGACCACTGACCTCCACGGGCGTCCGGCGTTCACCGACGACCAGATGGTCTCCTACGCCGAGCAGTTCGAGGCCGACTTCGCGCGCTCCGCGCAACGCATCATCCAGGCGTCAGAAGGCGGGCGGGCGCTGCCCGGCATGGAGGTGATGCCGCTGCGCGCGGCGGCTGCGACCTACTGCCGTACGCCGCTACCGGAAGACCTCTTCCCACCACCAACGAGCGCCGACGCCCGCCCGCTGGCCGAGGCGGCCGACCGCCAGCTCGCCCAGCGGCTGGAAGAGGTCCGACAGATGCACCGGATCGCGAACGAGACGGCCAACCTGCTCGAACGGATGGAGCAGATCGTCAACCAGCCGCGGGAGTTCAACCGGCTGGTCAACCGCGTCGACGAGTTGCGGATCGAGATGCAGCGCTTCGATGCAACGTACGACTTCGTCACCGGCGTCTCGCAGCAGGCCGAGCTCCGCCGCCACACCGCCGACCGCAAGCTCAGCGGCATCCGCGCCGAAACGAGCGCGACCGCCCGCCAACGCCTCGCCCGCGACCGCGAGTACGTCGAATCCTTCGCGGCCGCCTGCGCGTTTCTCGAAGAGATGCTGCCCGCCGCCCGCCAACGCCTGCAGGAGCGTCTGCTGTGATCGCGGCCGTCGTCAGCGCCGATTTCGCCGGCGGCTTCGTTACCGGCGCGTCGCAAGTCACGACGCCCGTGGCCGGGCGGCCGATCCTCGCGCGGACGCTCGCGCGGGTACAGCGGGTCGAGGGCCCGGACGTTGTTGCGTTGCTGGTGCCGCGTGACCAGACGGCGCCCGCGGAGGCTTTCCTTTCCGCGCACGGACTGACGTCGGCCGTCAGGGTGCTGCCGCTGGCCGAGCCGCGTCCGCGGCTGGAGCTGCTGCGGGCCGGACGGGTGTGGAACCTCGACGGCTGGCGCGGCGGGGTAGTCGCCGCGACGTGGTTCGACGAGTACCTCGAGCCGGCGGACCTCGCGCGCGTTGCGGCGCGG
This sequence comes from uncultured Planctomycetales bacterium, assembly GCA_964499235.1. Lineage (GTDB taxonomy): Bacteria > Planctomycetota > Phycisphaerae > UBA1845 > Fen-1342 > JAFGRR01. The sequence continues at coordinate 24,293 of CAZCKC010000008.1, forward strand.
CTCGAGGCGGACACGCTGGCGTGCTTCTCCGCGTACCAGCCACTGCTCGACGCGGACCTGGCGAGCGGCCAGCTAAGGCACCTGCAACAGCACCGCAGCGAGATCGACCTGGCGTTCACGATGGCGCCGCCCGGGCTCGCGGGGCTGATGATCACCGGCGACGCAATCGCACGGATCCGGGAGCAAGGCACGCCGATCGGCATCGAGTTCGCCTACCGCCCCGAAATCCCGCGCCCCGATCCGACGACGCGGACGCAGTGCTTCCAGATCGACCGCCGAATCGCCACCCGCGGCGGCCGCTGGACCGGTGACACCCAACGATCGCAGGCTCTCGTTACCGCCGCGCTGAAAGCCCGGGGCGAGAACGCCTCGGCCGTCGACCTCGTGATCTGGCAAGCCGAGCACGCGCCGGCCGACGACCTGCCGCATGAGATCGAGCTCGAGCTGACGACGGCCGATCCGCTGCCGGAGACGACCCTGCGCCCGCGCGGGGCGCGGGTGCCCGACCGGACGTTGGCTGACCTGGGCGCGGTCGAGCGCCTGGCGGGCGCGCTGGGGGGCCGCGACGATCGGCTGGTCGTTCTGGGCGGCTGCGGCGACCCGCTCTTGCACCCGGACTTCGCGCGGGTCGCGGCAACGCTGCGGCCGGCCGCCCGGGGACTGGCCGTCGTGACGAACCTGGTCGAGCTCGCGGACACGAAGCTGGCGGCGCTGTTCGAAACGCCGGTCGACCTGGTGCAGGTGCGGATCGATGCGCACACGCAGGAGACGTACCAGGCGGTGCACGGCGTCGATGCTTACGACCAGGTGGCCGCCAACATCCAGCGGCTGCTGGATCGGCGGGTCGCAGCCAGCGCCGCGCGCCCGGTCGTCGTTTGCAGCCTGACCCGCCACAGCCGGACGCTGGCGGACCTGGAGGGGTTCTACGACCACTGGATCCGAGCCGGCGGGTGGGCGGTGATCGAGGGCTACAGCAGGGCCGGCGGCTTGCTTCCGCCCGACAAGTTGCTGAGCACAACTCCGCCGGTTCGCGACGCATGTCGTCGCTTAAAGCGCCGACTGATGCTGCACGCCGACGGGCAGGCAGTGGCGTGCAGCGAAGACGCGGCTGCAACGATGCCGCTTGGCCGATGGGACACGGAAACGCTGGCGTCGATCTGGGCGGGAAGCGCGCGGGAAGCACTTTATGCCGCCCATGCTGGCGTAGACCTAGGGGCGTACCCGATGTGCCAACAATGCTGTCAATGGTTCCGGCCGTAAGCTGTCATGTGGCCGGGCGTGACGGGAACGCGACCGGCGGATGAAACTCTGGTTAACCGGGTAGAAGCTGCGCACTTTACTATTGCCGGCCCGGCGGCGAGACGATAACCTATTTAGTGAGATAGGCACTGGCTGACGGCCTGTTTCGCGATCGACGAGTTTGATCTCATATACTGCTATTCTTCGCTCACTCATCTCGGTCATCCCGTATCGTCAGCTGACAATTGGCTTTTGGGCTACCCAGGAGCGGTCACGGGGCTCTTCCAGTCGGACTGCGCGTCGCGAGTGGTCGAGCGAGAACCTGCGCGAGGTGTGATGTGAGCGATGCGATCAAAGTTTCTTGCCCGCAGTGCAGCGCGAAGTATCGGCTACCGGCCGAGGCACAGGGACGTTCCGCGCGTTGTAAGGTTTGTGGGACCAAGTTCGCCGTCGCGAGCCCGAAATCGCTCGACGACAGCGTGCTCGACTGGCTCACCGACCGGAACGACCAGGAAGAAGAAGACCTGGTCGCCCAGCCGCGGGTCATCAACATGCCGAAGGGCAGCGGGGGCAAGCGGCGCGGCCCGATCCGGATGAAGGAATCCGCGGAGAGCGGCAAGCCGGAAGGGGAGTAGCCGCGGTTTGCGGCCTCGCTTCCCGCGTTCGCCGGGCCGCGCGCGGTTGGGCTCCGCCGAGGGCACGCGACGATTATCAGGCCGTCCGCCCAACCGCTTCCGCGACCGCACGCACCTCCCGGACCATCTGGGCGAACGTTTCCGGCGTAATCGACTGCGCGCCATCCGTCAGGGCGTGCTGTGGATCGTGGTGCACTTCGACGATCAGCCCGTCCGCGCCGGCCGCGATCGCCGCCCGGCACATCGACGGCACCATGTAGGCGTGGCCGGTCCCCTGCGAGGGGTCGATCATGATCGGCAGGTGGCTCTCCCGCTTGACGGCCGGGATGATCGCGAGGGGAAGCGTGTTCCGGACGTAGTCCTCGTGGGTGCGGATGCCCCGCTCGCAGAGGATCACGTTACTGTTGCCGGCGTTGATGATGTACTCGGCCGCCAGCAAGAACTCGTTCAGCGTGGCGCTCCAGCCGCGCTTCAGCAGCACGCTCCGCTCGCTCTGCCCGCAGGCCACCAGCAGGTTGAAGTTGTGCATGTTCCGCGTGCCGACCTGGAGTACATCTGCGTACCGGGAGACGAGGTCGACCTGGTCGATGCTCATCACCTCGGTGACGACGGCGAGGCCGGTCTCCTCGCGGGCCTCAGCCAGCAATTCGAGCCCGCGCTCGCCGAGGCCCTGGAACTGGTAGGGGTTGGTGCGGGGCTTGAACGCGCCGCCGCGGAGGGCGACCGCGCCGGCCTCCTTGACGGCGTGGGCGGTCTCGAGGAGCTGGCTGCGGCTTTCGACGCTGCACGGACCGCCGATGATCGCGATCTGGCGGTCGCCGACGGTGGCTTGCGGGCCGAGGGGGATGACCGAGCTCTCGGCCTTCACCTCGCGGCTGGCGACCTTGTAGGGCGCGAGCACGGGCATGACCCGGTCGACGTGCGGGGCGTTCTCGAGGGCGGCCAGGTCGGCCTGCCGCTCGTCGCCGACGACGGCGACGACGGTCCGCTCGGTGCCGACGATGACATGGTCGCGCAGCCCGGCTTCCTGCACGAGCGAGACGACGTGGGCGACGTCCTTTTCGGTCGCCGACGGTTTCATGATGACGATCATGGTGGGCTCCCTGGCGTGTGGCGCGCAGCCGGTCGGGCCGACCGCCTGACGCGCCATGCTAACCGAATTCGGGATCGCTTCGGAGCCATTCCAACGAAGGCGGCCGCGAGACCCGGAGATCTCGCGGCCGCGGGATGGGGGTGGCTTGATCGGTCAGCGGGTCATAGTGCGGCCGTCGGCTCCGGCGCGGCGGTCGCGGGGTCGCCGGGCTCCAGTTCGCGCGGTCCGTCCTGTGTTTCGAACATTTCGACGAGCGTCTTGATCGCGCCGGCCGGCACGTCGAGCGTGGTGGTCATCCGCGGTCCGTCGAGCTGCAGGCCGACGGCGACCAGGGGGACGCGCTCCGACTTCACCGGGCTGGGCTTGATGTTGACCGGCGGCGCCTGCGGCATCTCGGTGAGCATCTGGCCGATGAACTGGGCGTACTCCGCCACGTTCACGAGGGTGACCATTTCGGGGTTGGCCGTCAGCCGCTCGAGGGCGGCCTCGACGTTGGGCACTTTGGCCAGCGGCGCGGCACCCTGGATGATCTTCTCGGCGAGCGGTCGGGCGGCCTCCTTCTGCCCCATGACGAAGCAGGCGGTCCCCTGAGCCGGGAACCCGTAGTAGGTCACCGCATCGCCGTACAGCACCTCGAACGCGGCGGTATTGGTGGGGTCACCCAGGGCGGTCTCGAACGCGTAGGTCTGCTCGAGCGCCCGCGTACCGGCGATCTCAGTCCAGCCCTGCTCCGCGACCGTCATCTCAATGCCGCCGGTCCACTGATTCATCAGCGTGTTCGGCAGGTCTGTCTTGCCGTATTGCTCGAGCACTTGCAGAAACTCGGCCGGATCGGAGGCGAAGTAGGTTCCGCTGACCAGCAGCTTGCCGTCGCCGAAGCTGACGGCCCCGTTACTGCCGCGCTGCGCGAGCCGCATCATTTTTTTGAGCGTCTCCTTCGCGTTGGCACGCTCGGCCGCGGAGGCTTCGGCGCTGCGTTCGAACTCGGTGAGCAGGAAGTCGGACATCCGCTCAATCCAGGACTGCGCGCCGGGGGCCAGCGCCCACTCGTAGCCGATGATGAACGTCGAGGACATCTGCGGCAGGTAACGCAGTAACGGCTCGTTCGTCGGCCGGACGGCCTGCAGGTACGCGCCCGGCGGCGAGTCGGGGTCGACGGCCAGCGCAATGTCGAGCTGGGCGTGGTCCTGATCGACATCTGCCCGCACGATGACCTCGTCGATCGACGCGGTCAGCGTCAGGGCGTCGTCGACCATGAAGTTGACAATTGCCGCGCTCTGCGCTGCGTTCGGCTGCTGGGCCAGCGCCATCTGCATCATCCCGCGGCCCATCTGGAGCATCGGCATCAGCTGCGGCCGCAAGGTCTTCAGGTCGACCCAGGCGACGAGGTCGTGGGTCGAGACGTTGTCACCAAGCTTGCGCATGAGTTGCGGGGCGAGCGATTGGTCGGGCTTTTCGAAGTCCATCAGCGGCGCCTGGGCGGCCGCCAGCGCCGCGACGTCGCCGACGATCGTCGCGAAGTAGGAGCCGTCGTCGGTGACGGCGAAGATGTCGTCATCGGGGCCCGCGTCGTAGGCCTTCCGAAAGCCGGCCGGATCCGTGAGCTTCACCAGCGTGACGCCGTTGGGGGCCGACAGGGTGAAAAAGGTGATCGCGGGGCCAAGGTCGACGGTGTCGCGGGCTTCCTGCAGGAACGTCTCGTCCAGGTTGAACTCGGCCAATGCCTCGTCGGGCAGGCCCGCCGACGTGGCGTAGGCCTGCGTGTCGGCCATCGCGCGCTCGACATCGGGCACGATAATGACGCTGACCGCCGACGGCGGCACGAACTGCAGAAGCGTTGCCAGTGCTGCGGCGACGATTGCCATGTCCTTGCTCCTCGTTTGCGAACCGCAAATGCCGGGCTTCCCCGCCCGGCTCGCTGTACCGGTAATACCCGCTCTCGCGAGCTGCTGCGATTAGAAACCAATGCGTTTTGGGGAATGGCTTCCGGCCCCCCGGTTGGCCGCGCGCTGCCCGACCCGAGATGTTATAGGAATAGCAGCAGCTTGGAAAGCCGCGTCGGCCGGGTGGTGAGGGGGCGCCAATTGACGCCGCCCGCCCGCGGAGCCGATGGCGCTTCTGGCGCTGCGTCGACGCGACGGAGCCGCTCGGTCCGCTGGGGAACGCCCGGATGCCGCCTGAACGCAATGCCATCATGAGCGAGGACGAGCTCAACGCGGCGATCGCGGAGATCGAGAGCTCGCCTGAGGCCGCCAAGGCGATTCCGGACCTCGGCGACGGTTCCGATTCTGACGTCGTCCGGATCCCCGCGAACCAGCCCAAGCCAGTCCAGCGAACCGCCAAGCCGAAGCCCGAACCCGCGCCGGCGGCTCCCGAACCCGCGCCGGGTCTGCTGGTCGAGGACGCCGCACGCGCGGATGCCGCGCGACCGGCCCAGCGACCCAACGTCGGCGCCGCGCTCGTCCGGGCGCTCGACGTCGGCCTCGATCTGATCAACCAACCTTTCCAAGGCTTGGCACCGTCGACGCGGACTGCGATCGGTCTCGCGGCGATCGTGACGCTGGTCATGTCGCTGGTCTTCATGCTGATCGGGCCGGCCCTGCTGAAGCCCACGACGGCGTTCGAATTTGTCCAGGAGAAGCGGGCGGCGCTCTCGACGCCGCTGCGGGTCGAGGCCGAGCGCGACGCGGCGGGCCGCTGATCGCCCGCGATCACTGTCTGCTGTTTGCGAATCCGAGACGAGCGCGCTACCTGCGGTCGGTCATCTCCATCGGCGGCGCGTTCTGGATCGCCGCGACCAGCGCGTCGCGGTTGGTTTCCCAGGCGACGGCGGCCGGCGCGGAGGACGGCAGCTCGAGCGTGACGGTGGGAATCTGGAGATCCTGGCCCGCCCAGCTGCCGAAGCTGCCCGGCGTGGCGTAGCCGATCGTCGCGGTGGTCGGGTAGCCGTTGTATTTCCCGAGCAAGTCGGCCAGCCACTCGGCGGGTCCGTCGTAGTTGTTCTGCTGGCGCTGGCCGGAGATCGAGTGGATCGAGATGATCGCCCGCGGCTGGAGCATCTCCACGGCGGCGATCACCGCGCGCGTCTCGGGCTCGCTGGCCTGGGCGGGCCCGCCCCAGTAGCGTCCCTGCTCTTCGTCGGCTTTCCAGTTGGTGGCGGGGAAGTTGCGGTTGCAGTCGACGCCGTTGGCGTTCTGGCGGGTACGGGCGTCGAAGCCGTCGGGGTTGGCGATCGGAAAGATTGCGACGGGGTGGCGGGCGGTGAACTCCGGGTTGTCGCGCAGGTGGTAGATCAGGTCGATCGCCAGCGAGATGCTCGTCGGCTCGTCGCCGTGAATGCCGGCGAAGATGAACAGCGTGCCTTCCGGCGGGCCGAAGATGTGCATCTGGAGCGGCTGGCCGTTGACCGACTCGCCGAGCTGGACCAGCACCTCGTTCGAGGCGAGCGTCGTCTCGGGAGTGTCGTCCGCGGGCGGCTGCGGGGCGGTGCTGCGGTCCGCACGGCGTTCATCCACGGACGGCTCCCGCGGTTGTGGGGCCGCACAGCCAAACCCCCAGCTCAGCGTCAACCCGGCAAGCGCCAGCAGGCGCCAGCCGACCAAGCCCAGTCCCCAACCGCGTTGCATCAATCCGTTCCACCTTCCCCAATCCGGCGCCGCCCGGCGGGCGTCGCACTTACACCGTCTTGCCGCGCGGCGTGGTGGCGTGAAAGCACGTGATGAGCTCGCGCACGCGCTGCGCCGTCTGCCCGTCGCGGTCCAGCCGCGGGTTATACTCCACGAACTCCGCTGACGCGAGTTGATCCCGCGCGCTCAGCGTTTGCAGGACCTCGAGCGCCTCGGCCATCGTCAGCCCGCCCGCCACCGGCGTGCCCGTCCCCGGCACGAGCGGCGGATCCAACACATCGATATCGAAGCTCAGGTGAATGTGATCGCAGCGGCTGCCCAGTGCATCGAGCGCCGCGTTGAGCCGCGGCAGCAGGCCGCGCTCGCGCCACGTCGGCATGTCGTCCAGGTTCACCGGGCTCGCTTCGAGCGCCTCGCGCTCGACCCGGTCGAGATCCCGCACGCCCAGCAGGAAGACGTCCTCCGGCCGCACCATCGGCTCGCGCGCCGCGATCTGCTTGAGCTCCAGGAAGCCGTGGCCGCACGCCGTCGCCAGGCTCATCCCGTGGGCGTTGCCGGAGGGGCTGGAGCGCGGCGTGTTGAAGTCGCCATGGGCGTCGATCCAGAGGAGCCCGAGCCGCTTGCAGGTATCCGCCAGCCCGGCCAGCGTGCCGATCGCCAGGCTGTGATCGCCGCCCACGATCAGCAGGAACGCCCCGGGATCGCGTCGCCGGCTCGACACCACGCAATCGTGCGAGTGCTGGTTCACGCGCAGCACATCCGGCAGCCGGTTGATCGAAATGCCCGCCTGCGCCGCAACCGGCTGGTAGATGCCGGGCACGTCGCCGAGATCCTCGACCCGGTGGCCGGCCGCCGCCAGAACGCCCACCAGCCCGGCTGCGCGCAGCGCGCCCGGGCCGTCCTGCGCCCCGTAGCGACCGGCGCCCTGGCCGGCGGCGATGCCGAGGAGTTGAATGTGCTTCGGGCGCACGGGGAAACGTCCTTTACGCGCGGGGATCAACCGGACAAACGACGTCCGCGTCTTGAATGGTAACCGACCGCGCCGGAGCGGCGATCTCCGCCGGCGGAAAACCTTGCCGCCGCATCAGTCCCGCTTACAATAGCCCGACAACGTCGGCGGCCGAAACGCACTTCTCGAACTCACGGGCCGATCGACAGCCGGACAAGTCGGACAAATCTGCCCATCAGTTCCAGGTTCTCTGGCCGCGAGGGTCCGAAAAGATGAGTCGTTTCGAGAAGTCGCACACCCACATCCTCGTCGAGCGGCAGGATGCTGTCGTTGCGCTACGGGTCGAGAACGACAACGGCCCCGCGCTGCTCTCTTCCCGCGTGATCGGCGAGCTCGGCAACGCGATCGAGCAGATTGGCGGGGACCCGCTGGTCCGGTTCGTCGTCCTGCGCGGCGACGGGCAGACGTTCCTCGCCGGCGAGGACCTCCACGAGCTGGCCCACTTCAGCGAGGACGACGCCCTCGCCTACGCCCGGCACGCCCACCATGTCATCCACACGCTCGAGCGGCTGCCGCAGATCACCGTGGCGGCCATCAACGGGCACGCCCTCGGCGCCGGCTGCGCGCTCGCGACGGCCTGCGATTTTCGGCTGATGGTCTCTACCGCGCGGATCGGACATCCCGAAAGCGGTCTGGGGCTGATTCCCGCGTGGGGAACCCTTGAACGCCTGCCGCGCCTGGTGGGACCGACGCAGGCCAAACGCCTCGTCTTCTGCGGCCGGTCGGTCGACGCGGACGAGGCGGAGCGAATCGGTCTCGTCGACCAGGTCGTCCCGCGGACCGAGGATCTCGACAAGATGCTGACGAAGTGGTTCGAGCAACTCGCCAACGGGTCGCCGGCAGCGATCGCGCGGATCAAGCGCGCGCTGCTCAACGGTGACGAGACCAACCAGTTCGCGCTCTGCTTCAGCTGTTCCGACGCGAAGGAAGGCGTGCGGGCCTTCCTGGAAAAGCGCACGCCCTTCTGGAGCAAGTGGGCCGACAGCGGGAAGACCAGCTCACTGAGCAGCTGAGCAGCCGAGCCGCTCAGCACGGCGCGCTACGACCCGTCCTCGTCGTCTGGCTCAACCAGGAAGTGATCCAGCGGTAGCAGCAGGTCGCCGACCCGCAACGCGTCGAGGCCGAAGACGACGTTCTCCGGCCGCAGCACGCCGAGCCGCTGCAGCTCGCCGCGCTCCTGCGGGCCGAACTGGATCTGCCTTACGACGCGGTTGCCTTCGGTTCCGAGCTCGAGCCGCACCGCCGCGACTGGCTCGGAGAGGCCGAAGGTGGCCGGATCGACCGCGTGGTACGCGAGCCACTGGTCGACTTCGAGTTGGTCGATGGCGGTGAGATAGTCCTGGACCTTCTCCGAATCGACGGCGACGTAGGGATCTTCCGGGTACTCCCAGCCCTCGTCCGTGCGGGCGAGCTGGTAGTCGACGCCGGGTCCCTGGATCGCAATCATCGCAACGTCGGCCGCCGCGAAGTCGATCAGGTCGGGATCGATCAGCGCGGCGGTGAGCGACGCACGCACGCTTTGCTCGAGCTCGAACACGAACGCGCCCTCGCCGCTCGCGGCGTAGGTGGCCGTGTCGGGCAGGCTGACCCGCAGCGTGTGGATGGTGCTGCCTTCTGCGGTGTCGAGCGTGAGCTCGAACCGCAGCGCGGGGTCTTCGAGGCCGTAGGTGGCCAGCTCGTTCCGCGCGACCACCTGCTTGGCCCGCAGGCCTGCCAGATCGCGGACGAGGTTGTCGACCGCTTCGGGGTCGAGCGGCGCATCGGCCGGCTCCGTCAGCTCCCAGCCGCCCTTGGTTCGTTCCAGTACGACCCGCATGATCCCGCGCCGCACCACCAACTTCTGAAGATCCGGAGGCTGGAAGCGAAAAACATCACGGCTGCGCAACGCCAGCAGCGGCCGCGCGAGCAGGTCGGCGAGCCGCGCCGAAACCACGAAGACCGTCGGTCGCCCGTCGATCTTGACGTAGGCGTTGCGCCGGCTGGAAGTCGTGTCGCCGATGAGCAGCGTCACGGGGGCAGCCAGCGCCTCGGCGTCATACGTGACGGACGCGCGCGGCGGGGCCAGGCCGTACGTGTCGAGGGCCTCGGGCGCATCGATGAAGTCAGTCGCGCGCAGGTCAGTCAGGGCCGAGGTCACCTGCCGGACGGACGCGGTGTCGATCTCGTCGACCGCGCCGCTGCCGGTCCAGTTGCCCGCGCTCCGCGTGACCGTCAGCGTCTCGTCCCCAACAGCCAGGGTCACGCGGTTGATCGCCGTCGCGGCGACATCGACGAGCTGCGGGTCACGCAACGCGGCCAGGTCGACGGCCAGCTTATCGACGTCGCTGCTGCGCAAGGTGAAAACCGTCGGCTCGTCGGCTAGCGTGGCGTAGCGGTTGGTCGCCCGCAGGTCGGAGGCCGCCCCGACGACCAACTGCGTTGACCGACGCTCAGCGGGCGGGGCCGGACCGCCGGCCGGTTCTGCGGCGGGCGGCTCGACGATTGGCTCGATCGTGACGGTGGCTTCGAGGTGGGGCTCGGCGAAGCCGTAGTTGGTCGTCGCGGTGTCGGGCGCCTCGAACTCGACGACCCGCAGGCCGGTGAGGGTCGCGAGCAGGTCGTCGATGGTTGCGAGGTTGGCGGCCGCCGCGAGCGGCTGGTGGAGCTGCCAGCGGGCGGCGTCGGTCGCCTGGCGGACGAGTTCGTAGGTGGTGCCGCCGTGGCGGAGCGTGATCGCGACGATCTCGTCGCGGGTGGCGTCGAGCACGGTTTTCGTGCGGTAGTCCGCCAGGTCGCGCTCGATCAGCGTGCTGAGGTCCTCGTCGACGGCCAGGATCGTCGCCTCGTCACCCCGCCGGACGTAGGTGTCGGTTGCCAGCGCGACCTGGTCGCCCACCGCGAGCCGGTGCGTGACGCCGTCCGCGGTGCGCAGCTTGACGGTCGCCCGCGGCGGCTCGAGCCCGACGGAGGCGGCACTCACCCCGCCGCCGGCGCCCGGACTGATCCGCGCCCGCGCGCTCAGCCCGACCAGCGTCCGCACCAGGTTGTCGACCCGCCAGCTTTCGATCGGCGCCGCGACCGGCGCGGTCAGCCGCCAATCACCCGGCCCGTCGGCAGCGTCCACGTCGCGCTCGAAGACCAGCGTCGGCCCGTCGACGCGCTCGATCGTGACTCCGGCGATGGCGTCCGCCTCGAGGTCCGCGAAGAGCCGGCCGCGCTCGGTCGCCGCCGGCGGGGGCGGCGTTGTACCGCCCCCGTCGCGGGTCGTAAACATCCAGATGCCGCCCAGCGCGAGAACGATGACGATCAGGATAATCGTGGTGCGCACACTCATCGCCGCTCTACCTCCTGCGGAACAACCAGACCACCGCGCCGACGACCAGCGCCGTCGCGGGCCAGATCCCGACCACGAACGCGGTGATCGCGGGCTCGTCCTCGAGCTCGAGCGCGTCGAGCGTCGGCACCGCGCCGCGCCGCGGCCCGACCGCGATCCGGGCGGCGTCGCCGGTCAACCAGTGCACGCTGTTGATGAAGAACTCGCTGTTGAGCGGATAGAACTGGACGGCCACCAACCCGCCGCCCTGGAACGTCGCCCCCATCGCCTGCGTGTACGTGTCCTCCGCGAACGCGTCGCTGCCGACGACGATCAGTCGGCCGCGCTCGGGATGCGTGGCCGCCAGGGCGACGTCGAACGGGGTCGAGGTATCTTCCGGATAGCGCTGCGTCCCGCGGTTGTCGCGGAGATCGCTCTGCAGCCGCATGATGTCGGCGATCGCCCAGACCCGCTCGGTCGCCGGCACGCGCGCGAGCGTCTCGAGACTCACATCCGCCGGCGGCTCCGCCACCTGCGTGAGCGGCGCGACGGCCGGAAACGCGCCGTTGAGCGTTCGCAGCGGCGCTGTCAGCGGGCTGTCGGTCAGCGTCACGACGTCCGGCGCGGGCAGCAGCAACGGGTCGGCCCCGCGCTGCACCATGTTGGCCGGCAGCCAGAGCGCGTCGTCCTCCGGCGAGGCGATGAAGCGCATCGCCACCTGGTTGAAGGCGACGGCGATGCCCCACTGTGCGCGCAGGTAGTCGTCGTAAGCGTAGGTCCCCGGCGTCGGCACCATCGGCGACGGCGGCGGCTGCCAGCCCACCAGGAACATGGCCATCCCGCTGGCGGTGACCGCTTCCTCGACGGCCGCCACGTCCGGCGGCGTGATGCCGGGCTCGGTGGCGGGCTGCATCGGGTTGGGCCGCTGCGGCGGCGTCGGCGGCAGCACGACGTAGACCACGCGGGCCGCCTCCGGCAGCGCCGGCGGCTCGGAGCTGTCGCGCACGTTCCACTCGGCCGTGATGAAGTTCTGTCGCGCGAGCTGCTCGTTGAGCCCTTCGTACGGCGCGCTCGGCAGCCGGCCCTGCATCGGGTTGACGTTGGCGAAGTCGGGGGTCAGCAGCGGCTGGCCGCCGTAGCGGACAAAGACGATCCCGGTCTGCTCCTCCTGCGTGAGCTGGAGGATGGCCGACGAGATCGCCTGCTCGCCGAGGAACTCGCGCCCCGGGACGACGCCGTCGCCCTCGGGCGCGTTGGGGTCGCGGCGCGGCTCGAAGACCTCGCCATACGGCACCACCCTCACCTCGCGGGCGGTCTCGATGACGATTGGCGGCTGGTCGACGGCGTTGTTGAGCTGCCGCATCATCTCTTCGAAGCGAATCGGCTCGAGGCCCTCGAGCGCCCTCGAAAGCGAGCGCGCGGTGTCCAGCAGCGCTTGGTACCGCTCGCCCTGCGCTTCGAACTGCTGCTCGAGCGGCTCGGCCACCGGCGCGCGCTCGGCGCCGCGGTTCAGCAGCCACTGCCGCACGGTCGCCAGCAGCGTCTGCGTGTTGGTCAGGAACGACTCCATTTCCGTCTTGGCCGACTGGTAGCGCGGCAGCGCCTCGTCGAGGTAGCCCACCACCCGCTCGCCGACCGCGTTGGCCTGCTCGCGCTGCGAACGCAGGCTCAGCACGACCGAGATGAACTGCTGGTTCTGGTTCAGGGCCGCGTTCGTCCGCGCGAGGTCCGTCAGTGCCTCGACGTCGCCGGCGAGCTGCTGCGCGACCGCGGTTTGGAAGTCGGTGAAATCCACGATCACTTCCTGGTACGGGGCGGCCGCCTCGGCGAACGCCGGCTTGGTCCGCAGCCGCTCGGTGAGCTGCTGCACCTGGAGCGGCGTCTCGAACGGGTCGAGCACCGCGGTCGTGACTTGGCCGGCGGCGGCGTTCTCGTAGAGCTCAAGCAGGTCGGCCACCGCCTTCTGCCGCGGCTCGTGATGGGGCACCTCCTCGATCACCGGGTAGACCGCGGTGATCGTGACGGGCTGCTCCAGGTCGGCCAGCAGCCGCTGCGTGCGCGGGCTGAGGCTGTTCACGCCGCTGCGCGTCAGGTCGGCCTGCGTCGCGAACTGGTCACCGAGGATGACCGCAAAAACCAGCACGACCGTCGCGAGCACCCCCGCGAGGATCACGTTGGCGCCGTAGAGCAGCCGCCGCTCGCCCGCCTGCATCGTCCGTGTCATCGCCATCGCCGCGACTCCACCACCTTGACCGCGAGGAACAGAAAGTAGGCCGTCACGCCGAGAAACAGCACCACCGCGTCGGTCGCCACCAGCCCGCGGTTGAACTGGTCGAGGATCAGCCGCACGTCGACCGTCCGGACCAGCTCGCGCCAGAAGCCCTCGAGCTGCGTCGACAGAAAGCTCGCGAACCAGACGAAGAGGATCAGCGGCACCGCGGCCAGCATCCACGCCACGATCTGGTTTTGCGTCAGGCTGCTGGTAAACAGCCCAATCGCCAAAAACGCCGCCCCCACCAGCACCAGCCCGAGATACGCCGCCAGCGCCGCGCCCAGGTCCGGCGTGCCGTAGAGCATCATCAGCACCAGGTACGCCAGCGTGCTGGCCACGATCGTCAGGTAGAACACCAGCGCCGCAAAGAACTTGCCCAGCACCATCTGCGCGTCGCTGATCGGCGTGGTCATCAGGGCCTCGATCGTGCCGTTGCCGTACTCCTCGCTGATCATCCGCATCGTGATCGCCGGCGCCACGATCGCCAGGATGTACGGCGCCAGCAGGAACACGCTCCGCAGCGTCGCCGGCTTCCCCGGCCCGAAGGCGTCCACCGTCACGATCCCGGTAATCAGCAAGAAGCCCGCGATCACGATGTACGCCACCGGCGAGCAGAACAGCGCGAGCAGCTCGCGGCTCATGACGGCCGAGACATACCGCATCAGCCACCCGTCCTTTCCGCGTCGTCGGCCGCTGCGCGGCCGGCCACGATGTTCACAAAGAAGTCCTCCAGCGAGGCGACCTCGCGCCGCAGCTCCCGCAGCGGCCACTGCTCCTGCCGCGCCAACTCCGCCAGCGCCGCCCGCGGGTCGCCCTCCGGCTCGACCGCGACCCGCAGCCAGCCGTCAACCGACTCGAACTGCGGCTGCCGACAGCCCGGCAGCGCCTTCAGCTTCGCCGCCACCGCCGCCTGGTCCGCCTGCAGCTCGACGATGACGCGCGACCGGCCCGAGACCCGCTCGCGCAGCTCGGCCGGCGTACCGCTGGCAACCAGCCGCCCGCGGTGGATGATCACGATCCGCTGGCAGGTGGCCTCCACCTCCGGCAGGATGTGGCTCGAGAGGATGACCGTGTGGTCCTGCGCAAGCGCGCGGATCAGCGAGCGCGTCTCGCGGATCTGTGTCGGGTCGAGCCCGACCGTCGGCTCGTCGAAGATCAGCACCGGCGGGTTGTGCAGCAACGCGTCCGCCAGCCCCACCCGCTGGCGGTAGCCCTTCGACAGCTGGCTGATCGGGCGCCGCAGGACGTCGCTGATCCAGCAGCGTTCGGCCGCCCGCGCGATCGCCTGCTGTCGCTGGCCGCGATCGAGGCCGCGCAACTTGCCGCGGAAGTTCAGGTACTCGCGGACCCGCATCTCGCGGTAGAGCGGCACCGATTCGGGCAGGTAGCCGATCGAGGCCCGCACCTGCTTGGATTGCTTGAAGACGTCGTAGCCCGCCACCCGGGCGGTGCCGGCCGTCGCCGGGTGAAAGCAGGTCAGGACCCGCAGCGTCGTGGTCTTGCCCGCCCCGTTCGGCCCGAGGAAGCCCACGATCTCGCCCGCAGCGACGGTGAACGAGATGTCATCGACCGCCTTGTACTGCCCGTAGTGCTTGGAGAGCCCGCTCACTTCGATCACGGAGATCGCCCCTGCTCAACTCGGGAATCAATGCGTTCGCGACAGCGGCGGGCGCAGCGCTCAGCGCCCAGCGCTGACGCGCAAATTCTAGAACCACGCGAAATGGTGTCAACGCGACCGCCGGGCGCCAGGCGGACATTACAGCCCGACGCGGATTCGACCCTGCTGCCACTCGATCACCAGCAGGCGGACCTCCTCCAGCGTCTCCGCCAGCCGCCGCGTCGAGAGCACCAGCACCTCGAAGAGCTCGTCATCGTTGACCAGCCGGCCGAGCGTCCCCTCGCCCGCCTTGATCGTGGCGGTCACGTCGGTCAGGTTCCGCAGCACGACGCCGGCCTGCTCCAGATCGCCTAACAACGCCCCGGCGATCGCCTCGATCCGGGCGTCGGTCGCGGCGACGGCCGCATCGATGTTGCCCACCGTTTCGTCGGTCCGCTGGATCAGCCCCTGGGCGTTTTCGGTCGTCTCCTGGAACTGCCCGACCAGCACCCGGATCTCGTCTGAAAGCTCGTAGATGTTGGCGATCGTCTCCTTCAGCCGGTTCTGCTCCTCGTCCGACCCCAGGATGTCGTTCACGTGCCGCAGCAACGCGTCGAGCCGACCGGCCGCGCTCGCCAGGTTCCCGGCCGGCCCGCCGATGCGGTCCACGTCGGCCGGTGTCCGGGGTGCGAGCAACTCGTCCAGGTCGCGGAGCACCGGCTCGAGGGCTTCGGCTGCGTTCCCGATCTGCCGGGCGGTCCGGTCGAGCGTCGCGACCATGTCCTCCGGGACCAGCGCATCGAGGGCCCCCCGCGTCGAGCCCGGAATCGAGTCGCCCGGCTCCAATGCCGCGAGCGCCACGCCGAGTTCTATGTCGATCGGAGGGCGCCCGCCGCCCAGCAGGCCCGCGGCGATCGTCGACGCCCGGCTGTCGCGCGGGATCTGGCCGAGGTACTCGTTGTCGATCGCCAGCGTGACCTCGACCCGCCCTGCCAGCCGCCCGTCGGCAAAGCCGACCGCCTGCACGTGCCCGATCCGCTTGCCGCGCACGGTCACCGGGGAGCCCTCCCGGATCCCCGAAACGGAGTCGAACCGGACGATGATCGGGTAGGTGTCGCCCGCCAGCAGCCACTGTGGCCCCTGCCCAAACAGGACCACCAACGTGCCCAGCGCGACCAGTCCCACGAAGACGAACAGCCCGACCAGGACGTTGCGACGCCGCTCGTTCATGTCCAGCTCCTCTTCGGTCGGCGGGACGCTTGCAGGCGACGACAGGCAGGCGTCCGGCGATTGTTCTCCGCCGCCGCGCGGGGTACACTGTCGGGCTCGCTCGAAAGGAGACCGACCGTGGCCGCTGATCTTTCAGGCAAGACGATCCTCGTGGTCGATGACGATCCGGATCTGCTCACCGCCATGAGCACCACTCTCGCAGAAACCAAGGCGACTGTCGAGACGGCGGCCGACGGCGCGCAGGCGGTCGACAAGGCCAACCAGCTCCACCCCGACCTCGTGGTGCTCGATATCATGCTGCCGCAGAAGAGCGGTTTCCTGGTGCTCGAGAAGCTCCAGCAGCTCAAGGAACCCCGCCCCAAGGTCATTATGGTCACCGGCAACCAAGGCCGCCGCCACCGGCAGTACGCCGAGGCCCTCGGCGTCCAGGAGTACCTCAACAAGCCGTTCCGAATGGAAAAGCTGATTGAGTCGGCCGAGAAGCTGATCGGCGGCTGACCCCGCTTGCGGGCACGTTGACGTGCGACGGGCAGCCCCCCAAGATAGCCGCGCCGGATGGGTCGGAACGCTGCCAGTCGTGGGTGGCCCGACCCGGAACCGCAGCCACCGGCAAGGCGACCGCTGTCGAGAACGAGACAAAGGAGAGCGTTCCATGTGGCTCATGCTCATTGCGTTGTTACTGCAACAAGCCCAGGCGCCGATGCAGGCCCAGCAGGAAGGCCCGCAACCCGAGCCGCCGCGCTACGACCAGGGCGACCTCCGCGTCACGCTCTCGATCATGTACGAGCAGCGGTTCAAGTTTCTCGAGGAGTTCCCCGGCCGCCTGCCCGAATCGACCATGATGATGCGGATGCGTCTGGCCGGCGAGGGCATCACCAACCTCGTCCGCGTCGGGAACGTCGTCCCCGAGACCGCCGTCGACGAGGCCGGCAAGGACCTCGCCAGCGAAGACATGCAGAGCGAGGAGTACCGCAACTACACCCGCACGATCAACGCGCGGCCGCAGCAGTTGGCCGAGGGCGGCTGGCCGCTCCAGCTCCAGCTCGCGCCGACCACGCGCGGCGCCGAGAAGCTGAAGGAGATGAGCGGCTACGTGCTGGCGCTCTTTGCGGATGAGACCGAGGATATCGTCATCCTTGACCCGCTGAGCTTCAGCGGCAAGAAGATCGAGCACCCGCGGCTGGCTGAGCTCGGCATCGACCTCGCCGTGCTGCCGCCCGGCAACCCGCCGGCCGTGCGGGACAACGAGCAGGTCGTCGCCCTCCAGCCCGGCGCCGGGGCCGAGAAGATCGCCGAGATCAAGTTCCTCGACGCGTGGCTGCGGCCGATCCACACCCGCCCGCCTCGCGAGATGCCCACGAACGAGGGCGACATGGCGATGGTCTATCAGACCGTCAACACGCCGCTCCAGGCCGAAATGCAAATGGTCGTCACCGTTCACCCCAACATCCGCACCGAAAAGGTGGAGTTCAGCTTCACGGACGTGGAGCTGCCCTAGCCCCCGCCACCAAGCCGAACACGTATCACGACCCGGGCCGCGCTGCTGTCGAGCCGTGCGGCCCGGCTTTATGATTGGCCGCATGCCGCCGGACCCGCCCGATCGCGCCACGCCGCCCCTGCCGCCGGCGTCGCTGCGTCTGGGGATCGCTTACTCCAGCGCCGGCAACATCCTGTTCAACGCCTGCCGCGTCGGCGTCGTCATCCTGATCACGAAGTTCGCCACCCCGGCTGAACTCGGCCGCTTCGACGCCAGCATGGCCTGGTCGGCGCCGATCGTCACGTTCCTGATGCTGCAGCTGCGGGCGGCCTGCGTAGCCGACACTACCGGCCGCTTCACCTTCGGCACCTACGTTGCGGCCCGCGTGGTCGGCATGGTGGTCGCGACGGTCGCCCTCGGCGCCTTGACCGCGTTCTTCGCCGCTCGCGGCGCGACACCGGCGTTTCTATGGTTGTTCGGCGCCGTCGCGGTCGGCAAGCTCATCTGGTCGACGGCCGAGGTCTTCTGGGCCGTCTTTCAGCGCCAGGAGCGCCTCGACCGCTTCGCCGTCGCGATGGGCCTGCGCGGGCTGGGGATGCTCGTGCCCTTCGCAATCGTCCTGCCGCTTTGGCCGCCGCCCCGCGACGATGCCGCCGTCCTAGCCGCGGTCATCGCTTACAGCGTTTTGTGGCTGGCTCTCTTGCTCGGTTACGAGGTGCGCCTCGTCTGGCGCTCCCTCACGCCGGGCGAGCGTGCGTGGACCTGGCCGAGCGTCGCCGCCCTCGTTCGCCAGACCGCGCCGCTCGGCGTCGTGGTCTTGCTGGTGGCCGCCACCGAGAGCCTGCCGCGTCTCGTGCTCAGCGAGCTCGACGACAAATCCTCTCTCGGCTACTTCAGCGCCATCTACCTCGCCGGGCTTCCGCTGCTGCTGCTGGTAATCGCCGTCGGCCACGCCGCCACCAACCGCGCGGCTCAGCTTTACCGCCAGGACGCGGCCGCCTGGCGCCGGCTGGTGATCAAGCTCTCGACCGGCGCGATGGGCCTTGGCGCGTTGGCGTGGCTCGGCGCCGCGCTGGTCGGCGACCTGGCACTGGCATGGGTTTATCGGCCGGACTACGCCCAGCACGCGGCCGCCCTGACGATCGTCATGGCGAGCATGGTGCTGCTGCTACCGGCGAGCCTGTTTGGGACCTTCGTGACCGCGGCCCAGGCATACTGGATCCAGGTGCCGCTCCAGTTGGTGGTCGTCGGCGTGACGTGGGGAGTCGCGGTGTGGCTCGTGCCCGAGCGGCCGGTGATGGGGGCCGCCTGGGCCGTGGTGGCGCGAGCGGCGGCTCAGTTTGTGTTGTATGGCGCGACGCTGGTCTGGCTGCTCCGCCGACGGACACCCCTGTCGATGGCGGTCCCACCCGACGCCAGCGGCGGATAGACCACCGCCGGCGGCTCGATCACGATCCGCCAGAACGCATCAAAGTCGAACAATTTGAAGGGGAAAAACGACCCCGACGGGACTCGAACCCGCAACCTCCGGCGTGACAGGCCGGCGCTCTGACCAATTGAGCTACGGGGCCAAACGGCCGCGACCGCGGGTCTGCCACCCGAACAATGTCGCGAGTCGCCTATGTTAGCTTGACAAGGCCGGAAGTCAATCTGCCCCCGCGGCTTGCCCTGCCGCTCCCGCGAACGCCCTGAGGCAGCGTCGGCCGCGTTCTCGGACCCCGCCATTCGGAAGCGGAAAGTCGTCAAACCGCGCCCGGGCCGACTGGATGCCCGGCCGCAGGCGGTCGATGAACCCTGCAGGCCTCTGCCCGAGGCGTCCATCGATTGGTCACGGCGTAGCTAGCGAGGGTGTCCTCCATGGGGGCGTCACCACTGACCCGCGTTCTGGTTGTCGACGACAGCGCACTAATCCGGAACATCCTGACCGGCGCCCTGAACGCGAGCCCGAAGATCAGCGTGGTCGGCCAAGCGGTCGACGGCGTCGACGCCCTCCAGAAGATCGCCAGCCTCCGCCCCGATGTCGTCACGCTCGACGTGGAGATGCCACGCCTGAACGGGATCGGCGTGCTTCGTAAGGCGGCCGGAAAGATTCCTGTCGCCTTCGTCATGGTCTCGACCCTGACCGAGGCCGGCGCCCGGATCACGCTCGAGGCGCTCCGCGAGGGCGCCATCGATTATCTGACCAAGCCGCAAGGCGCTGGCGCCGCAAACAAGGATTTCCAGGCGGAGGTCATCCGCAAGGTCATCGCGGCCGCCGCGTCCAAAGGTCGGATGAAGCGGATCCTGCGGGGCGGCGGGGCGTCAGCGGCACCGAAGCTGCCACCAAACCATATTCGGGGCTGGGTGGTCGGAATCGGGATCAGCTGTGGCGGCCCGCAGACGCTGTCCGAGGTATTGCCGATCTTTCCGAGCGACTTTGTCCCCATCGTGGTCACGCAGCACATGCCCGCCCAGTTCACGAAGGCGTTCGCCGCCCAGCTTGACGGGCTGTGCGCGATGCGGGTGAAGGAAGCGGTAGCGGGCGACACGGTTGAAAACGGCTCGATCTACATCGCACCCGGGTCGCACCACCTGAAGGTCCGCCGTGTCGGCACCCGGCTGTCGCTCGAGCTCGATGGGGGGGAGAAGGTCAGCGGGCATCGGCCGTCGGCGGACGTAATGTTTGCCTCGCTGGCGGCGGCGTGCGGGCAGCGTTGCGTGGGCGTGGTGATGACCGGCATGGGCGCAGATGGTGCGCGGGGGCTCGGCCAGCTCCACCAGACGGGGGCCTGGACGATCGCCCAGGATGAGGCCACGAGCCTGGTCTACGGCATGCCGAAGGTTGCCAAGGAGCTCGGCGTGGCCGACAAGGTCTGCCCAATGCTGCGGATTCCCGAACTGGCGTCGCGCATGATGCAGCGCGGGCCACGCGCGGGGGCCACTTCGGTTTAGGGTCGGCACTCGGGCGAAGGCATACTTTTTGCACGACGGCGGCGACAATTTGCGGCCGATTGCCGAACCCGGGGCGTGTATTGGACGATGATCGCAGGGGCGAGGGCGCCCGCAAGGGCCCTCTGGAACCAAGCGACCTTGGGCAAGCCGATGACGAGGGCCTATCAGTGAGCACATCGGGACAAGTGGCAGGCGGGCGTGTCGGCATGGACGTGCGGTACATCAACCCGTTCGTTGACGCGGTCAATAGCGTGTTCACCACGATGCTGAGCCTGCAGCCCACGCGCAAGTCCCTGAAGGTCAGCCCGAACGAAGCGGACGAACCGCAGATCACGTCGATCATCGGGATCAGCGGAAAGGTTCACGGCGTCGTCGCCCTGCGCTTTCCGCCTGCGACCGCCCGCAGCTTGGCCGCCCGAATGCTCGGCGCCGAGCCGGACGAGGCCGGCGGCGAGATCACCGACGCGGTGGCCGAGATGGTCAACATGGTGGCGGGCAACGCCAAGGCCCGTTTCGATCACGATCCGCCGCTGGAGCTGGGCTTGCCGACGGTGGTGGAAGGGCGAGGCTATCGCCTGAAGTACCCGAGCGGCTCGTTCTGGCTCGAGGTCCCGTTCGAGACCGAGTCCGGCCTGTTCAGCATGGAAATCAGCTACACCACCGCCGACTAGAGGAAAGCCATGAAAGCACTCGTTGTTGACGATTCCATGACGATCCGGCGGATAGTGATCAAGGCGCTCGGGATGGTGGGGATCACCGACACGGTCGAGGCCGGCGACGGCACCGAGGCCCTGACCGCGACGAACGAGAACGATTTCGACATCATCCTGCTGGACTGGAACATGCCCAAGCTCTCGGGCATCGACACGCTCAAGGCCATCCGGTCGGCCGGCAAGTCCACGCCGGTCATCATGGTGACCACCGAAGCCGAGAAGACCCGCGTCATCGAGGCCATCAAGACCGGCGCCAACGACTACT
This sequence comes from uncultured Planctomycetales bacterium, assembly GCA_964499235.1. Lineage (GTDB taxonomy): Bacteria > Planctomycetota > Phycisphaerae > UBA1845 > Fen-1342 > JAFGRR01. The sequence goes on from CAZCKC010000008.1 coordinate 45,672, forward strand.
TGATCAAGCCCTTCTCGCCGGACCAGCTGGCGTCGAAGGTCAAGAACGTCGTGCCAGCCGCTGCGGGCTGACGCCGCCGCGCGCCGCGGTCCGCTGGCCACCAGCACCTTTTCCGCCCGGCGGGTGGCCAGGGGGCGCAGGCAGGCATAGCATGGATCGGCTTTACACGTCCGGGCGGAAAACAGCGCCGCCGAACGGCTTGCCGCGGACGCCGTGGCGTCGAGGCTGGTTAGCCGCGGCAAGGCAGGAGCAGGGATGCGCCTGATCGTTTCCCAGGATGAGTCGATGATCGCCGAGATCGACGTCGAGCACCAGGACGTCTACATCGGCTCGCGCCCCGACTGCCAAATCCACCTGACCGATGCCCGCGTCGCGTCCCACCAGGCCGTCATCGCCCACGAGAAAGCCAATACCTGGCGCTTCCGCGTCCTGGAGAGCGAGCCGCAGTTCGAGATCAACGGGCGGCCCGTCGTCGAGGACTTCACGCTCAAGACCGGCGACGAGATCCGCCTCTTCGAATACCTGATCCGCGCTTTCCCGGACGAATCCGGGGGCGCGGCGACCGCGCCGGGGCACAAGAAGGACGTCCAGCGTCTCACGCAGTTTGCGCAGTCGCAGTTGCCGGCCGGCTCGCAGGTCAGGCGGGCCGACGAGCTGATCACCCTGCAACCCGGACACCTGCAGGAAGTCGGGCGGGTGGCGGTCCGGATGTCGCAGGCCGAATCGGTCGAGTCGCTGATGGATGCGGCCACCAAGGTGCTCTTCGAGCTGTTCGCGGCCCACCGGGTGTGGATCGGGATCCGGCGGCTGAACTATGGGGCGATGGACTATGTCCAAGGGCGGCGGTCGACCGGGCAGACGATCGAGCTGCCGGAGGTCGGCGACTTGCTGAAGGTCCGGCCGCTGGACCGCAACCAGTTCGTCCTCATCCCGCGGCTGAGCGTACAGGACCACACCGCGATCCTGGTCGGCCCGCTGGCGGGCCCGGAGTCGACGCTGGGCATGCTCTACCTCGACAGCGGCCCCGAAGGCCGCCGGTACAACATCCACGACCTCGACCTGTTCACGGTCGTCTCGGCGCAGATCGCGGCCCAGCTCGATGCGATCTTCCAGCAGCTCGCCCGCAACCGGGCCGCCACCATCGTCGGCGAGGTCAGTGTCGCCCACGCGATCCAGGCCCGTCTCACCCCCCGGAAGCTGCCGCAGTGGGACACGATCGGTTTCGGCGCGTTCCGCGAGCAAGGCGCCGATCACAGCGGCGACTTCTACGACATCGTCAAGCTCGCCAACGGGGCGGCCATGTTCATACTCGCCCACACCCCGGGGCACGGCCCGGTGCCGAGCATGGTGATGGCGCAGGTACAGGCGGCATTCCGGATGGCGGCCATGCACCAGGATCCGCCTCACGTCTTGCTGAAGTCGCTCAACTGGCTGATGTATGACGGGGAGAAGGATCACCCGCTGCACGGTTACATCGGGCTGCTCGATCCGCAGACTGCCGACCTGCAGTTCGGCGTCGCCGGGCAATTGGGGGCGTACATCATCGGCCAGCGCGGCGACGAGCGCTCGCTGCTGCCCGATCCACCGCAAGCCCCGCTCGCCAGCGCAAAGAACACCGACTACGCCCTGCAGCGCGAGCAGCTCGGCCCGGGCGAGACGCTGGCGCTGTTCACGCCCGGCGTGACGGCCGCCCGCAACAACCACGGCGAGACCTTCGGCGAGGAGCGTTTCGTCGACATCCTCTGCGATGGCTTCGGCCAGCTCGCCAGCAGCATGCTGAAAGAGATGCTCACGGACCTGCGCGGCTTCACGCAGGGCGGCGCCCTGCCGAACGACATCACCGTCATCCTCGCCCACCACACCTGAGCCGCGCAATCGCCCCGCGGCGCCGGATTGCACGCCCGCCCACGCCCGCTTTATGATCCCCGCCCGCGACGGTTTCCGCGCCGAGCCTTCCGAGGGAACTTCCCGTTGGCCATGCT
>CAZCKC010000009.1:0-35643 GCA_964499235.1 uncultured Planctomycetales bacterium
GTGGGCGTCGGCGTCGGCGCGGCCGGCGCCGGCCCGCGGCCCATGGCGGCGAGGGCGCCTTCGAGCGCGTTGATCTGCTCGTCGAGGCGGTCGCGCTCGGCCCGTAGCTTTTGCAGCGCCTGCTCGAGGTTGGTCATTGCCCCGCTCATGGGATCGGCGGGCGTCGGCGTCCGGCGTCCCGGCGGACGGCCACGGCGGCGCGTGACCTTCTTGGCCGTTGTCGACGTGGCTTTCTTCTTGCGGCGCTTTTTCGCCATGCTCAGCTCCCTGGTTCGGTGGAGGATTGTGGATTGCAAACTAGCAATCGCAGGGGAGATTTGTAGCCACAGAAAGGAAAGGAGTCAAATCGGCGGGCGGCCAGTCAATTCCAACCGCTCCCCCTCGGGATCCAGCGACAGGCGGCCGGGGAGATCCCGCGGCGCCGATCGACGACCGGGCGAACCGCGCGCGCGGCGGGGCCGGCGGCGTTGAAGCGGCAAAATCGGAGGCTCGTTGGAACCGGCTTAGAAGCTGTCGTCCGAGTCGTCTTCGACCGCGAGGGCGTTTTCCGGCGCGAGGCCGAGGATCGGCTCGAGCACGGCCCGCAGCGCTTCCGGCTGAAACGGCTTGCGGACGAAGCCGAGCGCGCCGGCCGCCGCCAGCTCTTGAATTCGGGTTTGACTTCCCTCGGTCGACGCAATGACCACGGGAATGTGCGCCAACCGCTTGTCATCCCGCATCCGGGAAATCAACTTCACCCCGTTCATGACGGGCATGTTGATGTCCAGAATGACCGCGCTGATCGCGCCAGTCGCCATTTGCGCGAGGGCCTCGATGCCGTTGCCCGCCTCGCGGGTTTCGGCGACCGCCAGCCCGCTCATGCCGAGCGTCCGCTTGATCATCCGCCGCATGGTCGCCGAGTCGTCGACAATCAACACCGTACCGGCCATGGTCGTCACTCACTTCCTGCGAATAGTTTCTGGACGGATTTCAGCTCCGCCACGGTTTCCGCACCGACTACCTCGAGGTCCGCGGCCGTGAGTCCGTGCCGCTCCATGGCGGCCGGCGCGCCGCGGTAGAGCAGCGCGTCGACGCCCGTGCCAACGCCCACCAGCTGGCAGATCGAGTCCGCGAGGTGAATCGTGTCCACCAGCGGATCGGGTTCCGCCAGCGCCTCCGGCTCGTGGTGATAGCGGATCGCGAGCGCGATCTGCTGCGGCAGGTTCCACGTTTCGGCCACCAGCCCGCCGATCTCGGGATGGGTGAAGCCCAGCACGTGCCGCTCCGCCTCCAGGAACGAGAACGCCCCCTGATCGACCAGCGTCACGATCTCGCTGAACTCGTTGGCGACGTACTCGTTGAGCACGACCTTGCCGACATCGTGCAGCAGCCCGGTGGTGAAAACCACGCCGCTGGGCGCGGGGTCGATCCGCCGGGCCAGGCTCTGGGCGGTCAGCGCCACCCCGACGCCGTGCATCCACAACGCGCCGGGCGGCAGCCCGTAGCCGGCCTGCGACCGGCTCAGCAGGCCCTGCGTATGGGCGGCCATCACGAGCTGGAGCACCTTCGTCGTGCCGAGGTAGCGGATCGCGTCGTCGACCGAGGAGATCATTCGGGCCAGCCCGAAATAGGCGCTGTTGCACAGCCGCAGCACCTGCGTCGTGACCATCTGGTCGTAGCGGATCGTCCCGACGATGTCGTCGAGCGTGCTGGTCGGGTCGTTGACCACGTCGATCAGGCGGAGGGCCGTGTCGCGCAGCCGGGGCAACGCCTCGATCTGGGCGACGATGTCCTGCATGGATTTCGTCGTCATAGCGGCACCTCGCCAGTCCGGGTTTTCAACGTGACCACGCCGGTGCTCACGTCGACCTTCATCGTGCGGCTGGTCGAACCGCCCACGTCTTCCGCGTCGATCATGACACCGTTTTTCCAGAAGATCTTCCGCAGCGCCACGTAGTTGCGCTTGCCGATGTTGAAGGTCCCCTTGTCGTCCAGCAGCTGCGAGCCGCCCGCGATCTTCACCACGAGCCGCTTCTTCACCGCGCCCAGCTCGTACGCCGCCCGGAAGAGCTTCGGCACGCCGGTATCACAGAACATCGCCGGGTTAGTCTTGGCCTTCTCGGGCGAGACCGCCCCCTCGGGCAGCATGTAGTGCAGCAGGCCACCCACCTTGGCCACCGGGTCGTAAATCGCCACCCCGATGCAGCTGCCCAGCGAGTAGGTGATCAGCTGGGCCCCCGGATCCTGACTCACCGCCAGATCCGCGATATCCACGACCACGTTCATCTGACCTGCACGCTACCTTTCGCGCTGAAGCTTCAGCCCGCGCTCATTATCTCTACCCGCGGCCGCCATCCGAGCGGCCCCGCACCAGAACCGCCAGGTCGTCCGTCACCCCGATGGCCGCCGGCGCCTGCAGCACTCCGGGCATGACGATCTTGGTAGGTGAATCCATGCTGGTTCCTCGTCGCCACCCCCAGCCCGCGGCGTGGCTCCTGGTATTCCTGGCTGCCCGGCATGCGGCCGGGTCTAACCGTCGGCGAACGCTGCCAGTTCCGGACAGTCCAGCGCCTTGCGGATGTCCAGCAGGATCTTGACGCTGTCCTTGACCTTGCCCATGCCCAGGACGAACGACGTGTCGACGCCGGCCCCCATCGGCGGCGCCGGGTCGACCTGGTCGCTGGCGACGTTGAGGACCTCGCAGACGGTGTCGACGATGATGCCCATCAGCTGCCCGACGTCGACGACGACCACACAGGTTTGCTCGTCGTACTCCGCCGGCTCCATCCCGAACTTCAGCCGCAGGTCGACGACGGGGATCACCTTGCCGCGCAGGTTGATCACGCCCTTCATGAAGTAGGGCATCTGCGGGACCGCGGTGATATCCATCAGCCCGATGATCTCCCGCACCCGGAGGATCTCGACGCCGTACTCCTCGTTCGCGAGGCTGAACGTGAGGTACTTGTTGCTCTCGACCTCCGCGACACTCTCAGCCCGCACCGATCCGCTCGTGATCGTCATCGGTTCAACTCCTCCTGGCAGGACTACGCCACCGGCACCGCCGCGGACGCTTCCGTCGCCGCAGCCGCCGCTTCGTCTTCGTTGCGTTCCCGTTCGTCTGCCGGCGTCCCGTCCGGTTCCGCCGTCGCGGCGGGCGGGAACTCCGCCGCATCCGGCCCCGTCGGTCGACCGCTGGTAGGTGATCCCACGCCGCTCAGGGCCTGGCGCTTGTGGAGCGCCAACAAGCCGGCCGGCTCGAGGATCAGGCCGACGCGGCCGTCCCCGAGGATCGCGGCGCCCGAGACGCCCTCGACGCGCTTGAACTCCTGGCCGAGCGACTTGATCACGATCTGCTGCTGTCCGATCAGCTCGCTGACCACGATGCCGATCTTCTGGGCGCCGCTGCTGGCGACCACGACCAGTGCGTCGGTTGGGTCGATCCGCCCGCAGTAGCCGAAGTGCTCGCCCAGCTGGACCAGCGGGCAGAGCTCGCCGCGCACGCGCAGCATCTCGCCCCGCCGCTGGACCGTGGTGATCATGCTCGGGTCGGGGCGTAGCGACTGCTCGATCATGATCGTCGGCATCACGACGCGTTCCTGGCCGATGCGGATCAGCATCCCGTCGATGATCGCCAGCGTGAGGGGCAGCTTGATGCGGAAGGTGCTGCCGCGCCCCAGGGCCGACTCGATCTCGATCTTGCCGCGCAGCTCTTCCTCCACGTTCCGCCGGACGACGTCCATCCCGACGCCGCGGCCGGAGATGTCCGTCACCTGCTCGGCGGTCGAGAAGCCGGCGGCCATGATCAGCGCGAACGCCTGCTGGTCGCTGAGCTGGTCATCGGGGCCGATCACGCCCCGCTCGATGCCCTTCTTGATCAGCTTTTGGGGGTCGAGTCCACGGCCGTCATCGCGGATCTCGATGATCACGCTGTCGCCCTCGTGGAAGGCGTCGAGGTGGACGTAGCCGATGTCGGACTTGCCGGCGGACCGGCGCTGGTCCGGCGGCTCGATCCCGTGGTCGACGGAATTGCGCACCATGTGCACGAGCGGGTCGGCGATCTGCTGGATGACGTTCTTGTCGAGTTCGGTCTCTTCGCCGCTGATCACCAGCTCGACCTGCTTGCCGGCTTTGCGGGCGACGTCGCGAACGACACGCTTCATCTTCTGGAAGGTCATGCCGACAGGCAACATCCGCATGCCCATCGCGGTTTCCTGCACGTCGCGGACGATCTTCGTGACCTGCGTCACCCCGCGCCGCAGCCCCTCGTCGCCGTCGACCACCGAGTTCATGTTGACCATCGTCTGGGCGATCACCAGCTCACCCACGGTGTCGACCAGCGCGTCGAGCTTGGCCGTGTCGACGCGGATCGACAGCTCGTTCGCCGCCGCGTTGCCCTTGCTTTCGCGGGCGCCAACTGGTGGCTGGTCCGCAGCGGTCTCGGCGTCGGGCTCGCGCGCCGCCGGCATCGGCGTCGCAGACGGCACGGCCGGACCGTCGACCGGCATGCCGGCCGCGACTTGGCGCAGGTGCGTGACCATCTCTTCGCACGGCGGCTGCGGCACGACGCCGCCGGTCGGCTCGATCAGGTAGCCTGCCAAGCAGTCGATCTGCGCCTTGAGCACGTCGATGGCCGAGAAGATCACGTCGATGATCCCCGGCGTGATTTGCATCGTGCCCTTGCGACCCATGTCGAGGATCGTTTCCGCCTCATGGGTCAGGCAGTTGATGTCGCGCAGGTTCAAGAAGCCCGCGATGCCCTTGACGGTGTGGAACGGCCGAAAGAGCTCGTCGATCTTGGCCGAGTCGCCGGGCGCCTGCTCGACGTCGAGCAGCGCGGCCTCGATCGCGTCGATGTGCTCGCGGGCCTCGTCCACGAAGCCCTGCAGGTTCTCGCTGTCTTCCAGGTCCACGGTCAGCGGCGTGCTCTGGTAGGGCGCGAGCTCGACCGTGGCGGGGCTGGTTGCCGGCGGGCGCGGCGCGGCAACGGGTTCGGTAGCCGGTGGCGGAGCGGGAGCTGGCGCGGCCGAGTCGGGTTCCGTCGCCGCTTTCGGCTCGGGCGACTCGCTCGCGGCGTCGCCGGCCACCAAATCGCGCAGCCGGGCGATGACCGCCTCCGCCTGCGGGGCGTTTCCGTCCGCCAGCGCCGCCAGGCACGCGACCCCCGCCGGCAGCGCTGCGAGCGCGCCGGGAACGTCCTTGACGTCGTCGAGGATCATCCCGCCGAGGACGCCGGCCAGCGCTCCCGCCAAGTTGCTGGTTTGCTCGCCGTTGGGTCCGCCCTGCGCCGCCGCGTCGGCGGCGATCTGCTCGCAGTGCGAGTGCGCCTGCGCCAGACTGGTGAGGTTCGCCGGATCAATGCCGGTCTCGACGGCTGCCCGCAACGCGGTCAGCGCCGGCGAGACGACCGTTGTTTCCTGCCCGGGACCGGCAGACGGAAGAGAAGCTTCGCCCGCCGTGCGGCCTTCCGCTGCGCTGTCGGATGGCTCGTTCTCGACGCGGTCGGTTACGATCGGCTCGTCGGCCGTCGGCCACAGCGCGCTCGGCGTCAACGCACAGCCGGCCGCAATTTCTTCTGCGCGCGCATTGAGGTCGTTGTCGTCGTCCACGGGAGCAGTCGCGTCACCTGGCGTCACCGGCTCGACCGCCAGGGTCGCGGGGAGGCTCGTTGGTTCATTCGGCGTCGGGAGGTCTTGCGGAGGCGCCGTCCGCTCGGGCTGGCTGGGCTCCGTCGCGAATGGGGCCTGGTTCGCCGTGTCGCTCGTCGCGGCCAAGACCTGCGGCTGAACCGCGGCTAAGGGATCACCGTCGCCCGCGACAGCCGCGCCGAGCGCGTCGACCATCGGGCCGATCAACGCGTGGCCAGCCTCCGGCTGGACGGCCTCGCCGATAATCAGAGCCTCGAGCAGGCGTTGGAAATCGGTCGCAGCCGCCACGGTGTCCGCGTCGGCCGCCGCGTCGCGTTTCAGCGTGGCGACAAGGGCCTTGATCGCCTGGTGGAGTTGGGCGAGCCGCCCGAGGTCGTCGGCCTCAATTGGCGTGACCAGTTGTTGGCGGATGGTGTCGAGAATAGCCGAGATGCCGGCGTTGCCCGATCCAGAGTGGTGATCGCCCATCGCAACTTCCTGCGAGCATCGAGATTGTCGAGCAGCGTGAGCCCGTTACCCGGATCAACGCCGCCCAAGGCCAGTTGGAGCCTTGCCCAGTCTCGATATCGTGTCGCGACCCGCTCGCCATGAGCGGTGATCTGTTGCCCGCGACAACCGCTTTATCATTGACCCTGGCAACCCCTGGGGCGTTTACCCGAGTACCCTCGGGCGTTCACCCCTACGCGTGACATCGTTGGGTGTGTCGGGTGCGTGTGAGCCATGTGGTGGCGGCCTGGCGCCCCCATATCCGCCCCGGCCGGTTGGGGCCCTTTCAGCGTGTGACAGCTGTCGAGAAAAACCGCGCAGAAGTAACCACCCGCAGGCAGGGCCCAGAAATGCTCTGGATGGGACGGGTTCACGTCTGATAAGCAGCCGTTTCAGCCGTCGAACAGCGCGAACTCGCCGACCAATCCAGGCCCGAAAGCGAGCATGAGCGCCGGGCCGCTGCCGCCGGCCGCCCGCCAGCGCTCCAGCACGAACAGCACGGTGGCGGAGGACATGTTCCCATGCTCGGCCAGGACGGCGCGGGAGGGTGCCAGCGCCTCTTTTGGGAGTCCGAAAGTCTGTCCAACGGCGTCGAGGATCCGCGGGCCGCCGGGATGGACCAGCCAGCCGTGGATGTCGGCGAGGCGGCGGCCGCGCTGTTGGAGCCAGGCGGCCAGCGGCGGCTTCAGGTGCTCGTGGAGCAGATCAGGGACGGCGTCGTCGAGGCCCATCACGAAGCCGTGGTCGCCGATCCGCCAGCTCATCGCGTCGGCGGTGTGCTCGAACTGCCAGCTGCCGGTGTCGACGAGCCGGAGCGGCGGCGCAGCGGTTGCGCCGGCGATTGGGGCGATGACGGCGGCGGCGGCGCCGTCGGCGAAGAGTGCATTCCCGACGAGGCGTTCCGGGTCGTCGCCCTTGGCGTAGTGCAGGCTGCACAGCTCGACGGCGACGATCAGGGCACGGGCATCGGGGTTGGCCTGCACGAGGCCGCGGGCCACGCGGAGGGCATTGATGGTCCCGTGGCAGCCCATGAAGCCCACCTGCACGCGCTCGATGTCCCGTCGCAGGCCGAGCTGTTCGATCAGCGCCGCATCAATGCCGGGTGACACGAATCCGGTGCAGGTGACGGTGACCAGGTGGGTGATGGAGCCCGGTGGCGTACCGGCATCCGTTAGCGCGGCCGCGGCCGCGGCGGTCGCCAACGGCGGCGCGTGCTGGGCGAAGGCTGCCATCCGCTCGGCGGTCGTGGGGCTGTGAGCTTCACCATGGTTTGCAGCACGGTAAAAGCGAGGCAGCTCGGTTTGCTCCGTGCTGTCGAGGATGACCGAGCCGCGGCGCCGCACGCCGCTGGCGCGGAAGAGGATCTTGAGGCGGCGCTGGCTTTCCGGCCCGCCGGTGCAGAATGCCTGCGCGAGTTCGGCCGCCTGGCGCTGCTCGATCGACAGCGCGGGCGGCGCCGTGCCCACGCCGCTGATCGTTACGACAGCCGTGCTGGACGTTTCTCTCTTCACCTGCTCAGCCATAGACATACGTGACGTAAGGCCGCGCGACCCGCGGCATCCATTGCAAGCTGCGGACGACGCCCCCGACGAGCGCGGGCGAGCGCAAGGCCTGCGCGACAAGCCGGCACCAGCGCTGATGGCCGCCGACGAGGCGGCGCTGGGCGCGGATCCAGTCCTCGGCGAGCCGCGGTTGCCACGCGCTGACCGCCGCCTGAAGCATCGGCTGCACGCACAGTGCCGAGCGAAGCGCCCAGGTCATGCCTTCGCCCGTGAACGGTTCGACGTAGCCGGCCGCGTCGCCCACGACGAAGAGCCGGTCGGCCGCCGCGTTTCGCGAGCGCGTCAGCCGCGGTGTGCCAGTCCAGCGAACCGAGGCGAGATTGGCGAAAGGCGGAAAGCCAGCTTCGTCCAGGATCGCAGCGACCGCGCCGGCGGGACTGCCGGCGGCACGCACCGCGCCTGGATCGACGGCCGCAGCGATGTCGATCTCGCCGTCGCCGAGGTCAACCATGCCAGCGTAGCCGCGGCGCGTTACGGCCATTTGGATCGTGCCGGGCTCGACGTGTTGGGGGGCGGCTCGTACGTGAGCACCCACTCCGATCCGCGCAGACCGCGCGATCTTCGGATCTGAAGCGTCGCCTGACGCAATGGCCGTCCCGCCGAGCCCGTCCGCGACCACGACGGCAGCTGCTCGCACGTGGCGCGTGTCGCCCTGGCCGCGCAGCGTGACGAGCCTGCCGTCCTCGTCGCACGCACCGATTTGGGCGGCGGTCGCCGGCTCGAACGTTGCGCCAGCCGCGATCGCGGCCGCTACGAGCCCTCCGTCCAGAACGGTTCGCCGCACGGCGACGCCTGCCGCTAGCGGGACCCGCGCTGACTGGCCGCGATAGTGCAGACAGAACCCGTCGAGCGGCGCTGCGCTGCGCGGACCGACCAAGTGGCCGCAGTTGACTTCTTCGAGCAGCCGCACGCCCCGGGCACTCAGGCAGCAGCCGCACACCTTGTCGCGCGGCCAGGCTTTCTTCTCGACGAGCAGCACCCGCGTGCCGGCCTCCGCCGCGAGCAATGCGGTCAGCGCGCCGGCCGGCCCGGCGCCGACGACGATCAGTGGCCACTGTTCCTTGACGCTGGTCGGCCGCGCGACCATCAGCCAGCCTCCCAGGTGGCGACGAAGCGGAAGGGCCACGCCGGACGGACGGCCGCGCCCCGCACACCGCTGGTCGCCAGCAGATCGTAGACCTCGCCGCGGGTCAGGGCGGCTCGCACCGACAGCAGCGCATCGGTGTGCACCACTGGGCTGCGGGAGAGGACGCGGCTGCCCAGGAGTGCGGCGAGGTAGCCGAGGCGACTCCGCTCGAGGTCTGCGAGGACGCAGGCGCGCCGGGCGCTCGCGGTCATATTCTCAATCAGCTGCCGGGCCTGGTCGTCGAGGCAGTGGTGCAAAAATAGCGTTGAAAGGGTTACGTCTGCGGACCCCGGTTCGAACGCCTGGGGATCGAGGAAGTCGGCCGCGTGGCCGGTGAAGGTGACGCCCGTGGCCGTCAGACGCTGGTCCGCCAAGGCGAGGGCGTGCGAGCTGATGTCACAACCGTGCAACTCCAGGGCAACGCCGGCGCGGCGGGCGTGCCGCGCGATCGCCGCGAGCACGTCGCCCCCGCCGCAGGCGACGTCGAGCAGGACCAGTGGCCGCGAGCGGTCGACGAAGCGCCGCAGGGCCCGCCAGACAACGTAGCCGCTGAGGCTGATCGCGTTGATCCGCCGCAGGCCGGCGAGGGCCCGCGTGTGCTCTGCGGGGGGCAGGCGGGGATCATCCATCCGCTCGGGGCGGACGTCACGCTCCGTGAGGCTCGCGAGCATCAGGTCGGGAAGCCGCCCTCGAAGGCGAACTCGCTCACGGGCTTGCGGCCGCTGGGCTGTTCCATCGAGCGAAGCTGGTCGGGGAGGTCTTCGGGCTTGCCGGGCAGGCCGACCGCGAACATGGCGCAGATCGTGAAGTCTTCGGGGATGCCGAGGGCCTGGGGGGCGTCGTCGTGGTCGAAGCCGGCCATTCCATGGACGACGAGTCCCATCTGGGCGCCCTGCAGCGCGAGGTTCTCCCAGGCGGAGCCGGCGTCGAAGACGTGGACGGGGTTGGGCTTGCCGTTCTTGCTGAAGGTCTGCTTCGAGATGATCAGCCCGAGGGCGGCGGCGTGCTGGGCCCAGGACTGGTTGGCGTCGACGAGGAGGTCGAAGAAGGTCGGCCACGCGGGCGTGTCGCGGCGGGCGTAGAGGATGCGCCAGGGCTGCTCGTTAAAGGACGACGGGGCCCAGCGGGCGGCCTCGAAGAGGCGCTCGAGCGCGCCGTCGTCGAGCGGTTGGCCGGTCATCGCCCGCGGCGACCATCGCTGGACGAAGAGCGGCTCGACAGCGTGGTCGGGCTGGCGGTACTGCTTGACATCGAGATGCATGGACATGTGGCTGCGTCCTCGAGTTGGTTGGGTTCCTGGCGGGCGACGGCGCTCAGCCGGTCGCGTTGGCCGCCGGCTGGGCCTGGGGCTTGGTCTTGCGGCGGCGCTTGAGGGCCCATGGCCCGGCCCCGTGGGCGAAGACCATCAACAACCCGCCGAAGATGGCGAGGTTCTTCATGAACTGGATCTGCTGTTGTCGCTGCTCAGCGCCTTCAAAGGTCCAGAAGTCATGGAACGAGAGGGTGGCCGCCGCGAGGAAGATCATGAGGAGGATGGCGCCGATGCGGGCATAGAAGCCGAGGATCAGGGACAGCCCGCCGGCGATCAAAAAGACGACGGCCCCGAAGAGCAGGAACGAGCCGAGGGCCCCGCCGGGCAACCCGCCTTGGTCCTGCATGTAGTTCAGCGTCGCGTTCCAGTTGGGGATCTTGTTCATGATGGCTGAGCTGAGGAAGATCACGGCCAGCGCCAGCCGGCCCAGCAAGCTCACCAGTCCCTGCATCGCTGTCTCCTCGTTGCCGCGGCGCGGCCCCGGTTTGCCATCGTTCGCGCTGATCAACTTGGATATTGTAGCCCGCCCGCCGCCGTGGGGCATTTGGCCGGGCGCTCGTTTGCTGGCGCGTAGCGGGAGGGATAAACTGAAGGCTGGACAAGTATGTTGCGCGCCGGGCGCTGTTTCGCTGCTGCCCGGCGGTGCCGTGAGGTAGGCGAACCGGGAGAATGACCGTGGTGCACGTCAGCAGCGGCCCCGCCAAGGCCGACCCCCTCTACTGGGTCTTGATCGTCGCGCTTTGCCTCGGATTGTTCGCTTATTTTATCTACGACTGGCAGGTCGGCTATCTCAGCCGGAACATCAGCGAGGCCCGTGCCGAGCTTGGGCAACTGCTGAATGCTGATCCCGAAGCGGTCGAGATTCCGGAACCCGAGCGGCCCACGCGGGCCGAGTTCGACGCACTCTTCGTCGACCGGCCGGGCACGACACGGATCACACGGGAAGAGATCCGCGCTGCCTTCGGGGAGCCGATCACCACCCGAGAAACGGCCGACGGCAACCAGGTCGAGTACTACGCGAGCCACTACGGCATGGCGACGGTGACCTACCGCGGCGGGCAGCCGATGCCCGAGTGGCGCAAGTGGTTCAAGTCGAAGGACCAGATCGAGGCGCAGCTCTACTGGGGCCTGATCCCGCTGGCCTTCGGGATCTTTGCGGCTTACAAGCTCGTGCGGGCGTTGACGCTCCGCGTCACCGTCGACGATGCGGGGCTGCGGTATCGCAGCGACCTGATCGCCTTCGACCGCATGAGCGGCCTGCGCGACTTCAACCCGAAGGGCTGGATCGACCTCTACTACCGGAACGGGAAAGAACAGAAGCTGCGGCTGGACAACCAGAAGATCGCCCAGTTCGACGCCGTCGTCGACGCGATCTGCCAGCAGACCGGCTTTACCAATCCGGTCGCGGAGTACCGCGCCAGACGCGCGGCCGAAGAGGCCGAGGCCGGCATCGGGCCCGAACCGACCGACGAAGCGCCGGCGGCGCCCGAGGCCGGCGACACGGACGAGAACGAGAAGACGACGACCTGAGCGCGACCGCGGCGTGCCCCATGTCTGCGCCTGCGGTGGAATCACCTCACGTCCGGCGCGATCTGCCGTGCATCTACTGTCCGAATAACCTCCGCGGCCAGTACGTCAGCGGGTTTTGCTCAGCGTGCGGCAAGCCGGTGTTCGTGTCGCTGCGGCCGCTGGATGCGCGGCGGCCGTTGCTTTTTCTAGGCCCTGCGTGGTCCTGCTGGTGGGGTGACATAGGCTGAACCGCTTCCTGACCCAGCGGATGATCCTGCGGAAGGAGCCGTCGCCCGCGCCGTGACCGTGTTGTGATCGCGGCGCGGGCGAAGCGCGGGTCAGTTGCTGGCGGCCGGCTGCGGGTCGCGGGTCATCATCGAGTCGAGCATCGTGCCGATCAGGGCAGTGGTCTCCGCGTTGCCGGTCCCGCCACCGCCGTTGCCGCCGACGACCATGACGCGCGGGGTGATCTCAACGCCCTGCTCGCCGACGATCTTGAGCAACTCGACCAGGGCGGCGTTGCCCTTGCCGATCTGCTGCGCGATGAGCTGGTAGGCGTTCGCCTGAGCCTCCGCGTTGATCAGCGTTGCCTCGGCCTGGGCCTTGGCCTCGATGATACGGCGCTCGCTCTGCTGCTCGGCGATCTTGACTTCGTAGGCGGCCGTCGCCAGCCGCTTCTCTTCCACGGCTTCCTGCTGCGTGCTAGCGAGCTCCTTCTGCTGCTCGGCCGTCCGCTGCTGCTCCTGGAAGGTCTGCTGTTCCTGGATGGCAATCTCGCGGTCGGTCTGCGTCTTCAGCAGCTGGCCGAGCGAGGCCTCGTCGCCGACGTCGCCGATGCGAACGGCCGTCACGGTGACGCCAACCGGCTGCATCGCGGTCGCGAGCATCTGCTGCGACTGGGTTTCCTGCTTGGAACGCTGCTGGACGTAGTCGAGGGCTTTCACCGATTCGGCGTTGTTGCGGAAGATCGCCCGCACGGCCGAGTTGAGACGCTTGCTCAGCTGCTCGCCGTCGTCGCCGAACTTGGCCACCACGAGCGGGGCGTCATCAGCCTTGATGCGATACTCGATCCGCACGTCGACCGGGAAGGTGAAGCCGTCCGAGGAGCGGACGATAATCTCGCGCTCCTCGCCGGCGGCGGCACTCTTGGTGTAGCGGACCGTTCGCTCGGCCGTCGAAATCGTCGTGACCTCAAAGGCCGTCGTGTTGAGGTAATACTCCTGCGGCCGCAGCGGCGACCGCCAGATGCCGCGCATCCCGCGGTCGACGAGCGCCTCATCAGACACGGCCGCGTCGTCCGACACCGGGCCGACGTTGGACTTCACGACGCCGACGGTGGCCTTTTGGATGTTGGTGACCGACGTCTTCTCGACGTGGTAGAGCCGCGGGTTGATGCGGTACTTGCCGGGCGTGAGGACCGACGCCTGCGGGCCCTTGTAGCCACCACCCGTCTCGGAGAGGAAGTGCTCGGCCTTCAGCATTTGCTGGAATTCGCCCTCGGACCACTCGGGGGCGTAGATCTGGCCTTCGGGCAGCGGCTTGCCGTCGGTGGTCGTGAGAATGCCGACCTCGCCGGGGCTGATGTCGACCACGGGATCGATCTCGATGTCGTAGATGAACGGCCACAGCCACGGATGCCAGCCCGGGCCGAGGATGGCAGCTTGGGGGCCGGTCTCGCCTTCGGTGGCAATGATCTGACCGGCGGGCATCTTGTCACCGAAGTTTTTGATCACGATGCCGACGCCGTCCTCGCCGACGTAGCGGAACGAGGCGGCGTAGAACGCGATCACGATCAGGAGCAGGCCGGCCACGCCCGCGCCGACGCGGATCCCGGTAGCGCGGAAGTTTGTAATGGTGGTGGTCACCAGCGCGATCGCGGCGACCACACCCAACAGCACGATGATCAGCGACATGTGTTGCTCTCCCAGCTAGGGTTCGTTCTCGTCAGTTGATTGTACCAGTCAAAGCCTAACCGGTCGGACTACGGGCGCAAACTCGAAGGACGTTACAACCTTGGCGGCTGTCTATAGCGCAGCCGGGGGATGATTCCGCTGCGCCCGCGGCTGAGATCGTCTAAACTGGCGGTGAGCGAGCCTCTTTCCGCACAGGACAGGACGGCCATCGACGCTTCGTCCGCTGATCATCTGCAAAACGCCGGCGGCGAGCCGTCACTGCCGAGCGAGCACGCGGTCCCCTGCATCCAGTGCGGCTATGACCTGCGGGCGCACCCGCCGAAGAGCCGCTGTCCGGAGTGCGGACATCCGGTCGCGGAGAGCGTGGCCGCCCGCCGGCAGGCGTTGCGGCAGTGGGATGTCGCGGTCGCGCAGGGACTCGATTTGCTGGCGATCGCGGCCGGGATTGCCGGCGTGCTGATGATCGTGTTTTTTCCGTTCGTGGGGCTGGGGTGGATGATCGGGGTCGGGCCGGCGTTTCTGGATCTCGGGGGGTGCGTGAGCTGCTCCGCGCTGTTGGCCGCCGTGCCCGCGCTGGCGGGACTGTTCTTCCTGTCTGTCCGGCCGCACCTGGAGGCGGCGGCGGGGGTGTTGCTGAGCGGGTGGCCGAGGCCGCGGACTGTTCGAGGCGTGGTTTTGGCGTTGCCGTTGCTGGGGCTGCTCGTGTTTGGGGGGGTGCTCACGCCGGGGGCGGGGCGCGTGAGTGCGTTGGTGTACGGGGCGCTGGCCGTCGCGTGGGGTGGGGTGACGGTCGCGGTGACTGGGCGTTATTTGCAGCGGGTGCTGGTGGTGACGCAGGCGGCGGCGGCGGAACGGCGGCGGCTGATGCGGACGGCGGCGGCTACGTTGTTGGCGCTAGCGCTTTGTTTTGTCGCGTTGGGCGCGCCGATCGAGCGGCTTGGGCAGCCGTGGCTGACCGCGACGGTGCATTTTGTCGCGCTGATTAGCGGGGCGGTGCTGGCGGTGATGTTGCTGTGGCTGCGGAAGGGGCTGACGGCGGCCGCCCGGCATGTCGAGGCCCACCAGCGGGCGGCGTTCCTGGCGCCACCACGCCGCTAGCATTGAGGAGCGATGAAACCTCCTGATCAATCGGCCCCCAGCTGCGTTACCTGCCATTACAGTCTGGAGGGCTTACCCCTAGAAAGGACGAGCTGCCCGGAGTGCGGCTGCCCACTGGCCTGGACGACGGCGCAGGGCTACCTCAACGTCGCGCCGCGCGGCTACCGGCGGCGGCTGGCGAGCGGGGCCGCCGTGCTGCTGGTGGCGGGCTACGTGCTCGCGACGGCGAGCTTTTTCTGGGGGAGTACGCCGCCGGGGACCGGATACCTCTTCGTGATCGACTTGCTGCTGCTCCTCTTCGGCGGCCTGGCGGCCATCGGCGGGCTGCTGCTCACCGCCAAGCCACCCGATCGGCAGCACCCGGCCGCGGACGCGGTTGAGCGGCAGGTCGCCCGCGTCGCGCTGATCACGCTGGCGGCACCGATCGTGCCGCTGCTGGCCGCGGCGGGCGAGGCGCCCCTCCCCTGGCTGACCACGCAGGTCTTCCGCAGCCTGCCGATCTTCGGCGTTCCGATCCCGCTGACGCTGCTGGTCAGCGTGCTGCTGGCCGCGGAGCCCCGCCGACTGCGCCTGCTGACCCGGGGAGCAGCAGCTCTGTGGCTGGTGCTCTACGGGCTGCTGATCGTCTACACGATCCTGGCGAACGCCGCGATCCTGACGGGCGTGCTCGTCGCGTTCCGCGTCGTGGCCGGCGTGCTGTACCTGCTGCTGCTGCTAATCTGGACGATCCAGTTCCTGGTCCTCTTTGCCCAGGCCGTCCCGGTCGCGCCCCGCGCCCGGCACGAATCGCCGCCCGCACCTTGATCGCCGCCCCGCCGCGCCCGACACTCTCGCCTCAACGACGAACCGCCCGCAACCGCGACCGGAGCCCTGCATGATCCGCAAGCCCGTCACCCTGATCACCGGCGCCAACGGCGAGATCGGCCACGGCCTGATCGAGCACCTCTCGCAGCAGACCGACCGCGAGGTCATCGCTCTCGACCTCAAGCCGATTGACGAGCAGCTCGCGCCGTTGTGTGCGGGCTCCCTTGTCGGCGACATCCTCGATGACAAGCTGCTGAAGCGGCTGGTGTCGGAGTTCGAGATCACGGAGATCTACCACCTGGCCGCCCTGCTGAGCACGCGGGCCGAGTTCGTGCCCGACGCCGCCCACGCGGTCAACGTCAACGGCACGCTCAACCTGCTGCAGCTCGCGACGGAGCAGGCCCGCTGGCACGGCCAGACGGTCAAGTTTCTCTTCCCGAGCTCGATCGCCGCCTACGGGCTGCCGAATGTCTCGACGAAGACGAAGGCCGCCCCGGTGAAGGAGACGGAGTGGGCGACGCCGACGACGATGTACGGCTGCAACAAGCTCTACTGCGAGCAGCTGGGGCGCTACTATACGCTGCACTACCGGCAGCTCTCGAAGGACCGCGTCGGCTCGGGGGTCGACTTCCGCGCGATCCGCTTCCCCGGGATCATCAGCGCGTTCACGATGCCCTCGGGCGGCACCAGTGACTTCGCGCCGGAGATGGTCCACGCGGCTGCCCAGGGTGAGCCCTACGCCTGCTTCGTCGCCGAGTACGCCCGGATTCCGTTCATGGTGATGCCGGACGCGATCAAGGCGCTGCTGTTGCTGGCGGCGGCGCCGGCCGAGGAGCTGACGCAGCGGGTCTACAACGTGGCCGCCTTCAGCCCGACGGCCGGCCAGATCCGGGAGACGGTGTTGCAAGCGTTCCCGGCGGCCGAGATCACGTTCGACCCCGACGTCCCGCGCTCGGCGATCGTGGACTCTTGGCCGGCGGAGGTCGACGACGAGCCGGCCCGCGCTGACTGGCGGTGGCAGCCGGACTACGACTTCGGCCGGGCGTTCAACGAGTACCTCGTGCCGAACATCCGCGCGCACTACGAGCGGTAGCGGTCGCGCGGGGCTTGCGGTGCCGCCCCCTTCTCAGTGTGCGTACCCGGACGCGGAGCTGCCGCGATTGATCAGTTTCAGCCGGTGGCGACATTCGGTCGCGGGTGCGACCCCGGGGTCCCGGGTTTCCGCTGTTGCGGAAGCGGCAGCGTGGCTGACGTCAGGCGGTGGGTGGTGTGAACGCATGCCGGGTGCCAGCGGATGCACCGCACCGGTCACCGCCGGCGCGCGTCCTCGGGATCGAAGCTTCGCCGCGTTGGCGTCAGCCGCCAAGATTTTCGGGGAGGTTGGCGCAGTCGATTTCGACGCCGTTCTGGAAGCACGTGGTGGTGGTTTGGGTTGGGGCGTTGAGGCCGCCGACGATCCAGCCGGCGCCGAACCCGAGTCCGACGCCGAGGGCGGCGTGCCAACGATCGCAGCCGGCGGCGAAGGTAACGGCGACGGTCATGGCGAGGATCACCAGGTAACGGGCTTTTGTTGGGTGGTACACAGGAATTCTCCTCATTTGTTGGCTTTTCGCCGGACGGTCGCCGGTTGATTCGTTCACATTGTGCCGGGCGTCAGGAAGCACGCGGGAGACGGCGGTATTTGAAGGCGATGAGTCCGAACATGCCGACGAGGGGCATGAAACCCAAGGGGCCGCAGAGCGGGTAGACGTTGCGGACGATTTCGAAGTACTCGTCGTCGACGGAGGTTTGGGCGGTCACGGTCGCTGACACAGGGGTGGTGACTTCGTCGCTGGTGGCGGCCGCGTTGACTTCGATGGCGCCGGCGACCAACGCCCGAATGACGAGATCGATCAAGCGCGAGGCGTTGATGTCAACGTTGCCGAGATCGAGGACGACCGCGTCGTTGACGAGTTGGGCGTCGAGAGGAGTGGTTTGGGCGGCGTCGCCGGCGACGAGCCAAGCGCCGACGAATTCGGTGCCGGCGGGAAGCGGGATGGTGAGTTTCACGTCGGTGGCCGAGGCGGTGCCCATGTTGCTGACGTTGATGCGGGTGCGGACGTCGTCGCCGACGCGGGCGGTGGTTGTTTCGGCTTCGACGGCGACACGGAGGTCGGGGGCGGTTGCGGGTGCTGGATCTGCGACGGCGGTCGTGAAGGCGATTGCCTGACCGTAAGCCGTGCCGGCCGAGTTGGTGGCGAAGGCGCGGACATAGTAGGTGGTTTCCGGCGTCAGGTCGGCGATGGTGGTGGCGAAGGTTCCAGAGCCGACGCCGATGGCTTTCACGTTGTCGTCGATGGTCGGGGGGCTGATGAGCGCCCAGCAGACCCCAACCGTGAGATCGGGCTCACCGCCATCGTACGTGACGTCGCCGCCGAGGGTGACGTTGCTCTCGTCGACGTCGGTCGCCGCCGCGGTGGTCACCTCCGGGAGTTGCGTGGGTTGCTCGATTTCGCTGCCGTAGACCGTGCAGAAGACGTCGCCGGCGGTTTCGTAGACGGCGACGATGTCGCCGTAGCGAGTATTGATTGCGAGGCTGAGATAATCAGCGGTCGCGATCGTGACCGCCGGCGCGAACGATTCGCCGTTGTCGGTACTGACCGCGTACTTGACCTCGCTGCCATCCACATAGCCGTCGATCACGTTTTGATAGGCGTCAACGGCGAGCGTGCGGCCCTGGTTCAAGGTCGTCGTGCCGAAGGTCAGATTGGTTGCCGAATAATCGCTGGTGTCGATGCGGAGCGCGGTGTCGCCATTGCCACACGTGTAGAGAAATACGCCGTCGTCAGTCGACGCCAGCACGGTCGTGGAGTAGTAGATGTTTTGGCCGATGGCGTTCGCGCCGCTGAAACTCGTGCCGTTGTCGGTGCTCTTCAGGACGTAGACGCTGGGATCATCTGTTTGGACATAGACGTCGCCCGTCTTCGGATCGACGTGCACATCGGCGTACGCCCGATGCGAATCAACCGCTGTGGCGACAAACGCCCCCAGGCCATGATCGTCGTTGACGTATAAGGTGGTTCCGCTGCGGTTCATGAGGTAGACGTACGGATCATCCGTGGCGATATGCACGGTGCCGCTTTCAGCCGCGAGCTCGACCGGTGTGCTGAACGAAGCGCCGCTGTTTGTGCTGCGGGCGTACTTTAGCTGGCTCGAGTTGGGATCAACCCACGCAACGTGCACAACGCCGCTGGCGTCCACAGCGATTTCGGGCTCCGGTGGGGGAGACGGAGCACCCTCGGCCGCTACGAGCGATTCACTCGATCCGGCAAACGCGGGCGGACCGAGAGGCACGCTCACCCGCACAGGCGCGTCGAATGTTGCGCCGCGATCGGTGCTGCGACCGACCCAAATGTCAGGACCGCTGACATAAAGCACATAGAACGTCCCGTCGGGACTGATCGCGATATTGCGACTCGTGTTTGGATACCGAATCGTGTTGTTCGTACCGCTGGTGGAAACAAGGACATCCGCATGCAGAATCTCCGCGTGACAAACGGCGGCACCGAATGAGGCCAAGAAACTCATGAGCACGCGTGCGCGAACATTCATCGTGATTGCCCCTTGGCGGCCGAGATTTCATGCTGGACGCAGTGCGCCCGCGTCCTGGGAACGCGTTGCACCGTTGGTGAATACGCTTTTATCTAGCGCGGCCGTCACGGCTGCGGAAGATACGGCACGTCATTAGGGATATCGGCATGTCGCGTAACGCGGCTAAACCAGCGGGCGGTAGCGGTGCGTTTTGGTGGCGTGCTGGTCGTCGAGACGCGCAACCCGGAATCGGGTGGCAGGCGGCAGGCGCCGCTGCGGCGCTGGAGCTGCTTACTTCACCTCGGTCAGCTTGACGGCCGCGCGGTTCTTCGCTGCCAGCAGCGCCGCCTCAAGCACCCGCTGCGTCTCGTAGGCGTCGGCGAAGTCCGGCAGCGGCAGGATCGGCTCCTCGCCGCCCAGCGTGGCCATCATATCGGCCACCATGTTCACGAAGGTGTGCTCGTAGCCGATGATGTGCGCGTCAGGCCACCACGCGCCCGCGTAGGGGTGCTCGCCGGCCTTCGTGCACATGATCCGCCGCCACCCGGCCGTGGCGTCGTCGTCCTCGGCGTTGTAATAGTAGAGCAGGTTCATGTTCTCGAAGTCGAACTTCAGTGAGCCCTTCGAGCCGTTCAGTTCGATGCCGTTGTTATTCTGGTTGCCGGGCGCAACGCGGGTGGCCTCGAAGCTCGCCACCGCCCCGCCGTTGAGCCGGGCGAGGAACAGCACCGCGTCATCGACGTCGACCTTGCCCTTCTGTGGGCGGCGCCGGCGGGTGGTTCCGCCGGTGGCCTTGTTGGACGGCGGCAGCGGGCGCTCCTGGATAAAGGTCTCGGCGATCGCGCCACTGACCTCGACGAACTCCTGGCCGGTGATGAAGCGGGCCATGTCGACGATGTGGGCGTTCAGGTCGCCGTGCGCGCCCGAGCCGGCGTATTTCTTCTGGAAGCGCCAGGCGAGCTGGACGTCCGGCGTGGCCCAGTCCTGGAGGTAGTGCGCGCGGATGTGCCGGATCTCGCCGATCACGCCCTTCTGGACGAGCTGTCGGGCGAACGCGACGGCCGGGCAGCGGCGGTAATTAAACCAGACAAAAGTCGTCGCCTTGCGGGAACGGGCGGCAGCGTTTTTCATCTGGCGAGCTTCTTTGAGGGTGTTCGCCAGCGGCTTCTCACAGGCGACGTGCTTACCGGCGGAAAGGGCCGCGAGCGCGATTTCGCCATGAGAGTTATTCGGAGTCGAAATGTCGACGAGGTCGATCTCGGGGTCCTTGACGACCTCTTTCCAGTTGGTGTTGTAGTTTTCCCAACCCCACCGGTCGGCAAAGGGTGCGAGCGCGATCAGATCGCGGCCGACAATTGTGTGCATCACCGGCTCGCGGGGCACGTTGAAGAAGCGGGCGGCCTTCAGGTAAGCGTTGCTGTGGGCGCGGCCCATGAATTTCTGACCGATGAGCGCGATATTGCATTTATCGGACATTACACAATCCCTTGTGACTGGCGGATCGAGGCGCAAAGGTGCCGCAGGTATACAAGAGCGTCGTGCCGATCGCAAGGCCTTGGCAGAGCGACGCTTAGAATTACGGGCCGCCGGTGGAAACCGGCGTGCGGCCGACGGGCGGGCGGCCCTTACCGGAAGCGATTACGGCCCGCCGAGGCAGATGGGGTCAGGGCGGGTGGTGGGTCAGCCTTGGAAGTTGATGGAGGATTCGGCCTCGGCGTCGGGAGCGAGGCGGAGGCTATTGGATTTGCTGGGGCGTGGCGCGGTCGCTATCGGGGCGCCTTCCATGGCCTCGGCGGGCGAGTCGCCGGCGGCGATGCGGTCGGCGATGAGCTGCCAAGTTTCCCGTTGGTGGCGGAGGATGCGGACGGCGTCGTCGACCGCTTTCATCTCGTGGCGGAGGTTGGCATCGACGAGCTTTGTAAAGCAGAAGTTGTAGAGCCCGCGCATCATGTCGACCAGATCTGGGTTGATGTCGCGGTTGAGGCCGTCGCCGAGCTGAGCACAGATCCGCTGGGCGCGGTCGAGGTTGTTGAAGCTTTCCTCGTAGTTCTTCGCCTCCAGCGCATCACGCCCCTTGGCGCTGAAGCGGATCGCCCCGTCGAGGAGCATGATCTGGAGCTGCTCCGGCCGGGCGGTCAGCACGGCGTTCTTGAGGTATTCGCGTGAGGCGGCGGCTGTCTGGCTCATGCCGGTAATATCGTCCTCGCGGCGGTCGGCTTTCATTAAGCGGCCGCCGATCGGCGGATCGCGAAAAGTGCGTTAGAGGGCTGCCGTGCTGGGGGTCGCCCCGCTGAAGCCGGCGAGCGCGTCCTGCTGGGCGGAGAGCTGGCCGAGGATGTCTTCCATGCGGTAGAACTCCTCGAGGAGCCGCTGGCGGCGGATCTCCAGGATGGCGTCCATTCGGTCGACGCGGTCGTCGAGGAGGTCGCGCTGGTCGTCGAGGGCGTTGTTGCGGTTGGAAATCAGGCCGCCGGCGCTGACGATGCTGGTAATGGTTTCACTGAGCTCGACGGCCCGGCCGCCGTCGGGGTCGGTGAAGAAGTCACGGACGGCCTCAGGATCGCGCTCGAGCTCGGCCTGGAGCTCGGTTTCGTCGAGCTCGAGCTTGCCGTTGGCGCCGAACCCGATGCCGAGCTGCGAGAAGCGGTTGAGCCCGCCGAACCCGGTTGACACGCGGCTGAGCTCACGGAAGAGCCGGTCCTCGATGGAACGGACGGTGCTCTCGCCGTAGAGGATGCCGCGCTGCTCGGTCTCGACGTCGTAGTCGCTCAGCGTCTCCAGGCGGTCGATCGCGCTGTTGAAGTCCTTGACGAAGCCGCGGGCGGCCTCGAGCACCTTGTCGAAGCTGCGTTGGACGTTGACGGTGACGGGGGCGTCACTGACGGCTTGGGCGGTGAGGGTCAGCCCGCCGATGACGTTTTCGAAGGTGTTGGTGCTGCTGGTCATCAGGACGCCGGAGTCGAGCGAGTCGCCGAGGACGATGCTGGCGTCGCGGGCTTCGGAGAGGGTGTTGAACCGCAGGCCGGTGGTGCCGCCGTCGATGATCAACTCGCCGCGCAGCCCGGTCGACGCCGAGCTGATCGCGAGCCGGTACGGCGCGACCGGCGAGCCGTCGTTGAAGATTGTCGCGGTGGCGAGCGTGCTCTCGCGGCCGATCTGCTCGGCGAGTTGCTCGAGCGTCGTGTTGCCGTCGGCTTCGAAATGGAACTCGAACGAGCCGTCGATCGTTCCGTCGGTCGCGGTGCCGAGGAGATTGAGATCGCGGGCGGCGGTGCCCTGCTCGTCGGTCACGGTGAGCGTTCCCGGGCCGCCGGCCTCGTCGATCAGCACGAGGCCGTCGCCGGTGTCGTTGATCCGCGCCTGGACGTCGACGCTGCTCGTGTTGATCAGGTTCATGATCGTCTGGAGGTTGTCGTCGGCCAGGTCGCGGATTTCGATGGTGGCGTGCTTACCGGACGAGTCCTGGACCCGAATCGTGCCGGCGGAGATGCCCTGCCCGTTGTTAAGATCGTCGAGCAGTGTTTGCTCGGTGAGGTACTGCTTTTGCAGGTTATCGGAAGTCAGCGTGACGCCGCTGCCCGCCAGGCCGGTGTCGGCCGCGAAGGTGCCGTTGACGTCCTGGATCGTGAGCGGGTTGGCGCCATCTTCCGACTGAATCGTGAGCTTCGTGCCGGTCCGGTCGAAGCCGACGGTGAGCGCGAAGTCGGCGGCGGCGGCAGCTTGTTCGATCTTCCGCGTCACGTCGGCCAGCGTTTCGGCGTCGGTGAGGTCGACCTCGACGACGACATCATCCTGAGCGAGCGAGATGACGCCGCCAGCAAAGCCGCGGCCGCCGTTCAGCGTGCTCAGCATCGTGGTGTTCACGCCACCGATGAGACGCGTTCCCGTGACGCCGGCGGCGGCAGCGTAGGTCCCTTCGCGGATGCCGAGCGTGGCGAGCGATTGGGAATCGTTCTCGGCCGCGACCACGAGCGCGCCGGTCACGCCGTCCGCGCCGGTGATGGTGATCGCCTTGCCATCCGCGCTGATGGCTCCCTGGATGAGCGGCTCACGCGGCGCGGCGCCATCGCGCCCGTTGCTGGCTGAAAAATTGATCGCGGCCAGCACGTCGGCGATCGAGTCCATGTGGAGAATGTCGCGGCCCTCGAGGCGGTCGGAGTCTTCCGTCGCGGCGATGCCGAGGTCACGGGCCGCGTGGCCGGTGACGTCCTCGATGACCAGCGGGCCGGCGGGCGCTTCGTCGTTTTGCTCGTCGACACTGACGTCGTTGATGACGAGGTGGCCCGTGGTCATGACGACGTTCAAGCGGTTGCTGCCGTCGCTCGCCTGGGTCTGTTCCTGGAGCGCGACGCGGACGTCGTCGACGGTCTCGGCGCCGGCGAGGTCGACCTCGTGAACACTCCCGTCGCGCGTGGTGATCTTCATCACGCCGAGCTCGACGCCCGTCCCGTGATTCAGCCGGTCGAGCCGCGTATCGGGCTTGATGGTTTCCGAGAGCTCGACATTTACCGTCTGGCCGCCGACCGCGACCGAGAAGTCGGTGCTGGCGATCAGGTGCTGGATCCCGCGGCCGTCGTTTAAGACCGATAGCGGCGTGGTGGCGGCCAGCGTCGCCAGACTTGCACCACGCAGGACGCCGTCGGTCGCGACGTGCTGGCCGAAGGCGAAGCCGAGCGACTCAGCCGTCGACCCGCCGGCGACCTCGTTAATCTCGAGGCGGCCGCCGGTCGTCTCGGTCAGCACCAGGGCGTCGTCTTCGACGGCCGCGCGGACGTCGAGGCCGGCCGCGTTGATCCGGTCGACGACGTCATTGAGGGTTCGGGCGTCAACAATGTTGACGGTCGCGCTCTGGCCGCCGGCGTCGGTCAGAGCAAGGGCGCCGCGGGCGACGCCGTGATAGCCGTTGAGAGCCTCGAGCCGGGTGGCGGTCTGGACGCGGGCGGCGGCGGACTCGACCGTGAGCGTGCCCTGGGCGAGCGGGCTCGACAGGGACTGGAAGCCGCCGGAGACGACCTGCTGGGTGGCGGCCAGCGACCGGACGACGAACTGGTGACTGCCGGGCGTCGAACGGGTCGTGGCGGTTGCGGTCAGGGCACTGGGGTTGGAGGAGGTCGCGTTGCGGGTGTCGAAAAAACTGGGCTGGCGGAGCGAATTCAGCCGACCCTGCATGGCGGTAATTCGCGCAGAAACGTCCAGGAAGGCCGTCTTTTGCGCGTCGAGCGTGTCCATCCGTCTTTCGAGCTGCTGCTTCGGCTGGGCTTCGATGGCCATCAGCTGATCGACGAGATCGTTGATGTTGAGGCCGGAGAAAAGGCCGATGCCGGACGAAATCGTTCCCACGGCAGCACTCCTGGTGGCGGATTATCAGGCCCACCGCAGCCGATGTCGGCCGCGGTGCACTCTCGAGTAGGCACGCGGCATTCCGAACCGTGCCGGGCGGGCGCGTCGCACAGCGGGGGCTACGGGGCGCATCGGCTCAGGCGGCCGCCGGCTTAGGTTGGGGCCGGGAAAACCAGCAGTTCCGAGGCGGCGGCCCACAATTTGGCTGCCGCAATGCCAGCTGGCGGCCAGTCGATTACGATGTGGCAGGTCGAAACCATCTCCAGGCTGTTGAGCCAGACAAATTCCGTTTCAATCTGAAACGCCGACGTGAAAGAAAGGTACGTTGATGAGCAGGGCTGATCGGCCGACGCGGCGGGATTTTCTCCAGTGGGGAACGGCGGCTTCGGGCGCGTTTCTGACGGGCGGGTTGCCGGTCTGGGCGGCCGCGGCGGAGGAGCCCGCGAAGCCGCAACCGCAGCCGCTGCCGACGCAGAAATGGGGGAAGCTGGATCACCGGGTGGGGATGCTGTGGCTGGGGACGGCCCACATCCACCGCGGCAAGTCGCTGGACGAGGCGGCCGCCCTCGTGCAGGACGCACTGGATAAGGGGATCACCCAGATCGACACGGCCCGCAGCTATGGCAGCGAGGACGCGATCGGGCGGGCGATCCGGGGCCGACGGGATCAGCTCACACTGCTGACGAAAACGACCGACCGCAGCTATGACGGGGCGATGCGCGAGCTCGAGCAGTCGCTGAAGGCGCTCGGCACTGACCACGTCGACGTGTGGAAGGTGCATTCAATCGGCTATCGGCACGATGGTGAGCAGGAGATCGAGAACCTCCGCAACCGCAACGGCGTGATGAAGGCGATGCGGAAGGCGAAGGCCGAGGGACTGACGAAGTATATCGGCTTCACCGGCCACACCGACCCCGCGTACATGGTGAAGGTGATGGAGTGGGATACGGACGGCGAGTTCGACACCTTGCTGTACGCGATCTCGGCTGCGACGTGGCGGAACCAGCCCGGCTGGGAGGAGCAGGTCACGCCGCTGGCCCGCGAGAAGAACTATGGCCTGATGGGCATGAAGGTACTCAACGCGGGCAGTGCGGTCGGTGTTGGCGGTCGGCGGGCCTCCGTGCAGGAGCTGGCGGCGTACGTTTACGACCTCAATCTGCCGACGATCACGCTGGGCCTGTACAAGCGGGCGGAGGTCGACACGGCGATCGCCGCGTGTCGGGCGTACGCGGCGAAGCGCGAGCAGAAATCGGAGCACAGCGCCGCCCGCGAGCGGTCCCGGGCCGCGTTGCACGCGAAGCTGGCGGGGCTCGACCTGCCCTACCAGCGGCCGGGCTACGTTGACGGGCGCGTGGCGGTGGGATGACGACGCCGGCGATGGCATCAGCCGAGTCGGGGCGCCCGGACGCTGAGCTGCGCGACAAGCTGCCGCTGCGCTATTGGACGCCGGCGAGCTGGGCCCGGGCCGTTCTGGCTGCGCCGCTGGCGCTGCTGAACGATCACGCGTTTCTGGAGAAGAAGGCGGCCGCCAACGCGCTGACGTTGCTGCACCGCTGGCCGGATCCGGCCCCGCCGCAGCGCTGGGTCGAGCAACTGACGGCGATTGCGCGGGACGAAGTGGAGCATCTGGCGATCGTGACGCGGCTGATCGCGCGGCGGGGCGGGCAACTCGAGAAGTTTCACCGCAACGTATACGCCGGCGATCTGCGGCAACTGGTGCGGCTGGGCTTGGGCGCGCGCGAGATCATGGACCGGCTGATGGTGTCGGCGCTGATTGAAGCGCGATCGTGCGAACGGTTTGCGCTGCTGGCGGCGGCGGCGGAAGAGGCCGAGCTCGCCCGGCTTTACGGCGGGTTGTGGCGGAGCGAGCACGGGCACTATCACGTGTTTATCGAGCTGGCGCGGCAGCTGCCCGGGCTGGCGGACGCCGAGGTCGAGACGCGGTGGGCGGAGATGCTGGCGGTCGAGGCCGAGATCATCGCCCGCCAGCCCTCGGGGCCGCGGATGCACAGCGGCCTCGCGGAAGTGACGCCGGGGTAAACGTATTGTCGCCAGCGCCGTTCTTGACTGCGCAACCAAGGCGATGAGCGACCCAGACGCTTCATGACGCGCGACCGCGCCGTGCACGCTGCGTGCGCCTGTCGTCGCCCACCTCCCATCATCCTGCCGCCCGCTCCCAACCAGGCTGGCCGTTCGCAGCGGGTCGAAGTTTTCGTATGACAGGACCCGCGCAATCGTGGGCGTTTGTCCCTATTACGCCGGTGTGCCTTGCGGTGATATCGTTGTTGACGCTTCACCGGCCGGGCGTTGACCGATCGCCAGACGGCTGACGCGCCCGCGGCGTGGTCGCGGGTGGCGTCGGCGCCCGTCGACATTGACCCAGAAAGGAGCAGTCACCATGAAGGCGTCGATTGCCCGTGCGTTGCACGCGCTCGTGCTGCTTTGCGGTTTGTTGGTCGCTGGCGCCGCGCGGGCGGACGATCCGCTGCCGGTACCCGCGGGGGCGGACTGCTTCGAGGTGCCGACCGGCGCCATCGTGAGGTTCGGTCCGGCGCTGCTACCTCCGCTGCCGCAAGACTTCTTCGGGCCGGGATCGGAGCCGTTTTTCGGCCCGGTAATCCTGCAGGGCGGGAACCTCATCGGCCCGGACCTGGTGCTTGAGCGGCAGGTCGAGTTTCCGATCGTGCCGCTCGGCGCGGTGGACCCAGTGCCGATCCAACTGGTCGAGCTGCAATTGCGGAGCGTCGAGCCGATCATCATCAATGACGGCAGCGCGTGGGATGTCCAGGTCGGCTTGAGCGGCCCGACGCCGGGGCAGTTGCACGTCCGCGCGGCGGACGCGGATGGTGGCCAGCTCGAGCTGGACTTTGCGGTCCAGCCGGTGTTCACCTTCACACGGACCGAGCCGCCGTTCGACCAGCGGGTGTTCGATACGGGCCTGGAGGGGGTTTTGCCGATCCCGCTGCTGACGACGGTGGCGGCCCCGTGGACCACGGAAGACGCGGGCGACCCGTGCAGCGTCGACGGCTTTGCCCCGGGTGTCTTTCACGACCGCAACCAGGACACGGTCTGCGCCGTGCCGCTGGCGCTGAGCGCCGCTGACGACCAGACCATGCAGCTGTTCGCCGTAGCGCCGGCCGTGCTGCCGTGCGCACCGCCGCCGAACGGTTTCTGTGGTGACGCGACGCCGATCGTGGGCGATACGCGGGTGCCCTTCAATACCGTGTTCGCCCCGGCCGACGGGCCGGGCCCCTTGATCAGGGGGCCGAACGTGTGGTTTGTGTACACGGCCGACGCGGGCGGTCTGGTCCGGATCGACACGTGCGGGTCGGACTTCAACACGCGGCTCGCGGTTTACGATGCACCGCCGTGCGGCGGCGACCAGGCGCCGATCGCGACCAGCGACAACGCGCCGGATTGCGACCGCGACGCCCGCGTGCACGTGCCGGTCAGTGCCGGACAGAGCCTGTGGATTGAGGTCGGTGGGCAGCACAACCTCCGCGGGATCGGCTGGCTGACGGTCACCCAGACGTTTGACGTCTGCGACACGTCCCATCCGCAGCGGGGTCCCTTGCGCTTTGATGACGACAATGATGGTAGCGTGGATTTGCACGACGTGGCCGCGCTGCAACGATGCTTCACGGGCGGCGATACGCCGGGCGGCGCGCATTGTGAAACGACGTTCGATACGAACCGCGACCGCGACATCGACGCGACCGACGCCCTGCTGGCGGCCGCTAGCCAGCGTGGTCCCAAGCCGATCGCCGGCGGCGGCGGTATTATGTCAGCGGTCTGCCCCGCTCCCCGCGCCACGCTCCAGGCTCCGGCTCCCGGTTTCGCGTGGCAGCCCTGTCCCGAGCCCGACGCGCGCTACCGGCTCAGCGTCTATCGCGTGCCGCCCGGTTTTGCGCCGGCGGACATCGTCGCGCATTTCGAGCCGGAGTTCACGGTAGACGATTTAACGCAGCCGTGGACGCCCTTCCCCGACAGTGCCGCACCGCTTTTGCCCGGACAGCGTTACGCCTGGACGGTGGACGCGTATGACGCCAACGATCCGAGCGTGCAGTACTGCGGTAACGACGAGATCAACGTGGCGGACGTGGAGGTTTCGCTCACGGACGAAAGCATCGAGGAGCTGCTCGATCACCTCGAGAAGATCCGCAAAGAGCTCGACGACGAGATCGACGATCTGGAGGACAACGACCTCGTCAAGGAAATCCGGCTGATCGAATTGCTCGGCGCGATCCTGGGTGGCCAGCAGACGCTGCCCAACGCCGCCTGGGAAGGGCTCGAGAACTTCATCAACTGCGATGATGACGCACTCGATTCGCTTGACGCCAAGAACCTGGACACGGCGCTGAAGGCGCTGCAAGCGCTGATCAAGCTGATCATCGAAGCGAACGAGAACCTGTCGGCCGCCCAAGTCGCGGTCTTGGAAGGTCTGCACGGCCAGATCGAGAAGGTTCGCGAGGGCGTTGAGGACTTGAGCACGATCAAGGGGTTCACGAGTCCCGACTTCGACGTCTGGAAGTACATTCAAGACAAGGTCAAGGAGGGGCTGACCGAAGCGGCGAAGGCGCTCGCCGAGAAAGCGATCGCTAAGGTCGCCGGCAAGAAGGCGGCCGGGCCGATTGTCTCGATTGCCCTGGATCTCTGGAACTTCGGCGACGCATTGTTCGGGTTGTCAAACCTCGCCGACCTTCGCCGGGCGTGGAACCTGATCATGCTGGAGATCATCAAGCAAGGCGGCGGCGGCGACCTCGCGCTGCCGGCGGGCCTCGCCGAATACCCCGGCCACGTGTTCACGTTCGAGAAAGACGAAGACGCCAAAGCAACCTGGACGATCAGCCCGGTGCTGCGCTGCTGGCGGCCGGCGGAGGACGGCGCTGCCGGCGAAGGCTCGTGGGAAGACTGCACCGCGCGTTTCGACAGCGCGACCGGGCCGACGTCGAAGACCTTCAAGACCGAGGACATGACCGCGGAGATGAAGGGTGACGAGAAGACCGGCAAGTGTCGCTTCGACTTCACGATTCACTTTGACGCCGATTGCGAAGGGCCCTGCTACTTCGGCGTGCAGGTCAAGATCGTGCGGCCGGATGACAGCGTCACCGAATTCATCGTGCTGCTCGGCGTGAAGCCGGCGCCGGCGGATTAGGGCAGCGCCCGCAGGCGGAGGGGCGACGGGCGGCCGTCTACCGCGGTGTGGCCGCGCTGTGGCCCGGCTGGTCGGCTCGGGAGCCTACCGGCAGGTTGTCACCGGCGCGAAGGCGGGCGTAGGGGCGGATGGTCGGTTGCGGGGCCAGCCACATGGTACGGTCGTCACCCCATCAGACGCCGACCGTGCTGCGGGCGGCGCGCTTGCGTTCGTTTTCGGTCAGGTAGCGTTTGCGGAGGCGGATCGCGTCGGGGGTGACCTCGATCAGCTCGTCGTCCTCGATGAACTCCAGCGCCATCTCGAGTGTCAGCTGCCGCGGCGGCTTGAGCACCACGGTCTTGTCGGCCGACGCGGCGCGGACGTTCGTGAGCTTCTTGCCCTTGCTGACGTTGACGGGGATGTCATTGTCGCGGCAGTGCTCGCCGACGATCTGACCCTCGTAGACCTGTTCGCCGGGGGCGACGAGGAAGTCCCCGCGATCCTTGAGGTTGTCGAGCGCGTAGGCCGTCACCTGGCCGGCCTCGGACGCGACCATGACGCCCTGGCTGCGACCGGGGATCGCCCCGCGCAGGAACTCGTACTCGTAGAAGCTGTGGTGCATCACGATCGTGCCGTTGGTCGCGGTCAGCAGGCGATTCCGCAGGCCGATCAGCCCGCGGGAGGGCACGGTGAACTTCATGTGGGTCTCGTGGCCGCGCGACTCCATCGTGGTGCAGACGCCGCGGCGAGCGCCCATCGCTTCCATCACCGGGCCGACGTGCTCGGCGGGCACCTCGATGATGCACTCCTCGATCGGCTCGGTCTTGCGGCCGTCGAGCTCACGGTAGATGACCTTCGGCTTGCCGACGGCGAGCTCGTAACCCTCGCGCCGCAGGTTCTCGATCAGGATCGAAAGGTGCAGCAGCCCGCGGCCGGAGACGTGGAACTCCTCCGGCGTGTGCCCGGGCTCGACGCGGAGGGCGACGTTCTGGTGCAGCTCGCGCTCGAGGCGGTCGCGGAGGTGGCGGCTGGTGAGGAACTTGCCGGCCCGGCCGACGAAGGGCGAGTCGTTGACCCGGAAGGTCATGTGCAGCGTCGGCTCGTCGATGCGGATCAGCGGCAGCGGCTGGCCGACCTCGGCGTCGGCGATCGTGTTGCCGATGTCGACGGACTCGAGCCCGACGATGGCGCAGATGTCGCCGGCCGGGACGACGCGCACCTTCTCACGGCCGAAGCCGTCGAAGAGGTAGAGCTCGGCGATCTTCTCGACGGCGGCGGTGCCGTCGCGGTGGAAGACCTTGACGGGCTTGCCGGACTCGAGCTTGCCCGCCACCACGCGGCCGATGCCGATTCGCCCGACGTACTCGCTGTAGTCGAGGGTGGTGATGAGCATCTGGACAGGCTTGGCGACGTCGACGGCGGGCGGCGGGACGTGTTCGATGATCGTGTCGAAGAGGCAGTAGACGTCGTCCGTGCGCTGCTGCGGGTCGCGGGTGGCGTAGCCTTGCGTGGCGGAGGAGTAGACGACCGGGAACTCGAGCAGCGCGTCGTCGGCGCCGAGCTCGATGAACAGGTCGACGACCTCGTTGACGACGTCGCCGGGACGGGCCCCCTCGCGGTCGATCTTGTTGACGACGACGATCGTCTTGAGGCCGCACTCGAGGGCCTTGCGCAGCACGAACGTGGTCTGCGGCATGGGGCCTTCGAAGGCGTCGACGAGCAGTAGGCAGCCGTCGGCCATCATCAGGACGCGCTCGACCTCGCCGCCGAAGTCGGCGTGGCCGGGGGTGTCGATCAGGTTGATCTTGGTGTCGTGATAGCGGATCGCGATGTTCTTGCTGAGGATCGTGATGCCGCGTTCGCGCTCGAGGTCGTTGGAGTCGAGGATCCGCTCGCCCTTGAGCTGGGTGTCGCGGAACTGGCCGCACTGGCGGAGCATCTGATCGACCAGGGTCGTCTTGCCGTGGTCGACGTGGGCGATGATCGCGACGTTGCGAATGTTCTGGCTGGGGGTCGTCATCAATGGAGCATACCTTAGCGGTGGCGGCCGCGGACCAGGTTCTGTCGCGGGTCCGGGGCGGCGTTCGGATTTTGCGGAATCTTCAAATCAGGGTCACTGCGGCGGCAAGGGCGGCGGGACGGTTGCGAAGGCGGGCCCGAGCTCGGGGACCTGGCCGGCGGGCGTCCAGTTAGGCATTCCCTGGCGCCAAACGAGGGTGTTGCGGGTGAGCTGACCGGCCTGGGCCAGCTGCTGGAGCTTGGGCAGGTCGAACGGGCCGGCCTGCTGGTTATTCAGGGCGATGAAGACCTGGAGGCCCTGGTTCTGCGGCAGCGGCGGCGGCGTGGCCGGGGCGGCCGGCTGGGGGTTGGCCATCGCGCCGGCCATCTGGTTGGCCATCGCGAAGCCCATGCCCATGCCCATGCCGGCGCCGGCCGTTCCGCCGGGGTTGGCGGCCGCGTCGCGGAGGGCCTCGGCGGTCTGGTACTCGGTGTATTTCTTGAGGTCGCCAATGACGCCCATGCTGGTGCGTTTGTCGAGGGCCTGCTCGACCTCGGCGGGCAGCGAGATGTTCTCGACGAGGAGCTTGGTGAGCTCGAGGCCGTAGGTGTTGAATTCGGGCTGGATGCGGGTGGTGATGAAGTCACCGAGCTCGTCGTAGTTGGCGGCAAGGTCGAGGATGGGGATCTTGCTTTCGCCGAGGATGTCGGTGAAGCGGCTGACGATCATGTTGCGGAGCTGGTCGGTGATGTCCTCGGTGGTGAAGTGGCTGTTGGTGCCGACGATCTCACGGATGAAGGCCGAGGGGTCGTTGGCGCGGGTGACGTAGGTGCCGAAGGCCCGCAGGCGGACGGGTCCGAACTCGGCGTCGCGGAGCATGACCGGGTTCTTGGTGCCCCACTTCAGGTCGGTGAAGCGGCGGGTGCTGACGTAGTAGACCTCGGCCTTGAACGGGCTCTCGAAGCCGTACTTCCAGCCCTGGAGCGTCGAGAGCAGCGGCAGGTTCTGGGTCTCGAGCGTGTAGGTGCCGGGCTGAAAGACGTCGGCGAGCTGACCTTCGTTGACCAAGACGGCGGCCTGGCTTTCGCGGACGACGAGCTTGGCGCCGTACTTGATCTCGTTGTTGTAGCGTTCGAACCGGTACACCATGGTGTTGCCGGTTTCGTCGAGCCACTCGATGATGTCGATGAGCTCGCCGCGGAGCTTGTCCCAGATCGCCATCGGGCACCTCGGTTGCAGTCATTCCTGGGCGGCGCACGGCTCCCGTGCCGGCACCGGGGTTTGCCTGCGAGCAGTATAGCAAGCCGGCAGGCGAGAATCATCCGGTCGGCGGCGGCTGACCTGCCGGCGGGCGGCGGCTAAACTGCCGAGCGGTTCCGTCTTGCCTGAGCCCACCGCCGACCGATCAGAGGGGCAGCTTCGATGGCCCGCACGCTGAGCGACGACGTCAAGTTCATCAACGACCTGCTGGGGGAGGTGATTGCGCGGACGCTCGGCCAGCCGCGGCTGGAGGCGGCCCGCGAGTTGCGGCACGCCTGCGAGGCACTCGATGCCGCGGGCGGCGACGAGCGGGCCCGCGGGGTCGCCGCCCGCGTGGCGGCGCTCAGCCTCGACGAGATTGTTGACCTGATCACGGCCTACACCATCCGGTTTCGGCTCGTGAACCAGGCGGAGCAGGTCGAGATCACGCGGATCAACCGGCTCCGCGGGCAGCAGGCGACCGCGGACCAGCCGCGGGCCGAGTCGATCGCCGAGGCGATCCAGCGGCTGCAGCAGGCCGGCTGTTCGCTGGAGGAGGTCCTGGACGTGCTGGGGTCGCTCGACATCCAGCCAACGCTGACGGCGCACCCGACCGAGGCGAAGCGGCGGGCCGTCCTCCACAAGCAACAGCGGTTCGCCGAATGCCTCCAGGCGCTGCACCGCGAGGATCTCACCCGCGGTGAGCTAGCGCAGTGGCAGCGCGCGGTGATGCAGTTCGCGCTGCTGTCATTCGGGACCGACGAGATCCGCCGCCAGCGCCCGCGGGTCAGCGAGGAGGTCCGCAACGGGCTGCACTTCATGCAGACGTCGATCTGGCCGGCGGTGCCGCAGCTCTACCGTGACCTGGCAGACGCGCTGGAGACGTACTACGACGCGCGGCCGCCGCTGCCGACGATCCTGCGTTACCGCACGTGGATCGGGGGGGACCGGGACGGGCACCCGGGCGTGACGGCCGACGTGACGCGCGCGGCGTTCGACGTACTGCGGGGCGCGGTGATCGAGCTGTACCGGGAGGCGTTCGAACAGCTGAAGCTGGACCTGAGCGTGTCGACGAAGCGTTACCCGGCCAGCGCGGAGCTCCGGGCGTCGGTGGCCGAAGACCACGCGGCCGGCCTGCTGAGCACCGCGGCGTTCGACCACCTGCAGAATGAGCCCTTCCGGCTGAAGGTGCACGCGCTGGACCAGCGGCTGCTGCGGGCACTGGGGGGTGAAACCGAGTTCGGTGCGGACGATCTCCGGACGGAGCTGCGGCGGTTGCAAAAGAGCCTGGCGGCGGCGGGGCTGACCGAGGTGGCCGAGCACGGTGTACTGGCGGACGTGATCGCGCAGGCGGAGACGTTCGGGTTGCATTTCGCGGCGCTGGATGTGCGGCAGCACTCGAAGGTGCACGCGAGCGTGGTGGCAGAGCTCTTGCGGCTCGGCGAGGTCTGTGAAGACTACCTGGCGCTCGACGAGGACGAGAAGGTCGCGGTGCTGGGGCGCGAGCTGAGCAACCCGCGGCCGCTGTCGCCCCCGGGCGGGCAGCTGAGCGACGACGCCCGCGCGATGCTCGAGGTTTTCGAGCTGCTGCGGGAGCAGCGCGAGCAGGACCCGGCCGCCGTCGGCAGCTACATCATCAGCATGACGCATCACGTCAGCGACCTGCTGGCGGTGCTGCTGTTGATGAAGGAGATGGGGCTTTGGCGGCGGGCCGACGGTGTGGTGGCGAGCGATCTCGACGTCGTGCCGCTGTTCGAGACGGTGGCGGACCTGCAGCAGGCAGGGCCGCTGATGCGGGCGCTGTTCGCGAACCCCGCCTACCGGGCGCACCTGGCGGCGCGGGGGGATTTCCAGGAGGTGATGCTCGGGTACTCGGACAGCAACAAGGACGGCGGCTACTGGCGGTCGAACTGGTCGCTGCACCGGGTGCAGACTGAATTGGCTGAGACGTGCCAGGCGGCGGGCGTCGACTTCCGGTTCTTTCACGGGCGCGGCGGGACGGTCGGCCGCGGTGGCGGGCGGGCCAATCGGGCGATCCTGGCGACGCCGCCGAGCAGCCGCAACGGGCGGATCCGCTGGACCGAGCAGGGCGAGGTGATCTCGTTCCGGTACTCGCTGCCGGCAATCGCGCGGCGGCACCTCGAGCAGATCGTGAACGCGATGATAGTCGGTGTCTCGGCGGCCCGCGTTCCGAAGGCGGCACCGGCGGCAGTGGCCGGCACGGCGCCGGGCGAATCCGATCCCGCGCGGGCGGCGCTGCTGGATCGGATCGGCGAGCTGTCGATGCAGGCGTACCGGCAACTGATCGACGATCCGCGGTTCTGGCAGTGGTACACGACCGCCTCGCCGTTCGAGCACATCAGCGGGCTGCCGATCGCGTCGCGGCCGCCATCGCGGACAGCGGGCTCGATCGTCTTCGAGAACCTCCGCGCGATCCCGTGGGTCTTCTCCTGGACGCAGATGCGCTACAACGTGCCGGGGTGGTACGGGACCGGGGCGGCGTTCCAAACGCTGCTGGAAGAGGATCCCGAGAACGCGGAGCGGTTGCGTCAGCTCTATGCCGACTGGCCGTTCTTCCAGACGCTCGTGAACAACGCCCAGCAGGAGATGGCGCGGGCCCGCCTCGTGATCGGCGAACAGTACGACGCGGCGATCGACACCACGCTGCATGGCGTGATCGCGGACGATTACGCGGCGGCCGAGGCGGCGATTCTCACGATCACCGGCCAGCAGCGGCTGCTGGACAACAACCCGGTGATCCAGCGGTCGATCGCGGCCCGGAACCCCTGGACCGACGTGCTGAACTTCTTGCAGGTGGAGCTACTAAAGCGCTACCGGGCGACGGCGGAAGGCGCGGCCGAGCGGGAGCAGCTGCGGGCGGCAATCTACGCGAGCATCAACGGGATCGCGGCGGCCATGCAAAGTAC
>CAZCKC010000009.1:35743-45998 GCA_964499235.1 uncultured Planctomycetales bacterium
GCCTGCAGCGCCAGTTGAAGCTGGCGGAGCTCATCGCGGACCGCGGTGGTCGCGGTGTGCTGGATCTCCGGATTGAGCTGGGCCAGCTCGCTCTCGATCAGTCGCCGAACGATCGCCACCTCTTCGTCGTTCAGTTGCAGCGCCATGACACACCTCCCTCGACCAGCCGTGCGGCCGACATTAACCCCCGTGCCCCAGTTTACTGCAGCCCGAGAAGTTCGCCGACCTTGGGGCCGTATTTCACCACGAGACCGGCAAAGATGATGCTGACCACGTTCATAAGCTTGATCAGGATGTTCAGCGACGGGCCGGAGGTGTCCTTGAACGGATCACCGACCGTGTCGCCGACGACGGCGGCCTTGTGGGCCTCAGCCCCTTTGCCGCCGTGCGCGCCCGCCTCGATGAACTTCTTGGCGTTGTCCCACGCGCCGCCGCTGTTGGCCATGAACACCGCCAGCGAAAAGCCCGCGGCCAGCCCACCGAGCAGCAGCCCCATCACGCCGGCGACGCTGAACACGAGGCCGACGATCACCGGGACGGCGAGGCCCAGCGCGGTCGGGCCGATCATCTCCCGCTGGGCCCGCTTTGTGGAAATTTCGACGCAGCGGGCGTAATCGGGCATCTCGGTCCCATCCATGATGCCGGGCTTCTCCTTGAACTGGCGGCGCACCTCCTGAACCATCGCCGACGCCGCGTTGCTGACCGCCTTCATCGTCAGCGCACTGAAGACAAAGACCAGCGTCACACCGAGGAACACGCCCACCAGCACCGTCGGGTTCATCAGCTCGACACGATAGAACGACATGAACTCGCGGACCGTCGCCCGGTGCGCGGTCAGCAGCCGCGGCTCGGGGCCGGCGTCTTCACGCAACATCTCGGCAGCCACGATCTGCTGCGTCGCGAGGCCGGCCTTGTTCACTGCGAGGCTGATCTGGCCGACGGCAGCGTCAGACGCGTCCGACACGGGGGCCATCATCCGCAGGCCGAGCTCGTCGGTCACGCGGAAGGCGCTGATCGTCAGGTCCTGGACCGCCACGTCCTCGCCCGCATTGGCCGGCGCGGCGAAGAAGATGCCATACTTCCCCTCGCCCACCGGCTGGATGTGGTACGGCTCGTCGCCAGCC
This sequence comes from uncultured Planctomycetales bacterium, assembly GCA_964499235.1. Taxonomy (GTDB): domain Bacteria; phylum Planctomycetota; class Phycisphaerae; order UBA1845; family Fen-1342; genus JAFGRR01. Next base: position 36,868 of record CAZCKC010000009.1, read on the forward strand.
GGCGCAACCCACTCCAGCGACACGTCGCGGTGGATCGACTCGCGAACCTGCTCGATGTAGCTCGCGAGGAGCGCCAGTGCGGTCAGGGCGGCCGAGCCGATCGCAAACCCCTTACCGATCGCGGCCGTCGTGTTGCCGAGCGAGTCGAGGGCGTCGGTCCGCTCACGGACCTCCCGCGGCAGGCCCGACATCTCGGCGTTGCCGCCGGCGTTGTCCGCGATCGGCCCGTACGCGTCGGTCGCCAGCGTGATGCCCAACGTCGAGAGCATGCCGACCGCCGCGATCCCCACGCCGTAGAGGCCGACCATCAAGCCGTCAGCCGCGAAGCCGCCCGCCAGCCCGTAAGCGAGGATCGTCCCGACACCGATTGCCACGTTGGGGATCCAGACAGAAAGCATCCCCTCGGCGACACCGCTGATGATCACGGGACCGGCACCGCTGGCGGCCTGGGACGCGATGTTCTGGGTCGGCTTGTACTCGGCCGCCGTGTAATACTCGGTCCCGAGGCCGATGATGCCGCCCGCCAGCAGCCCCGCGACGATCGAGCCGAAGATGCCCAGCGGCAGCCCGAGCGCCCAGACCAGGATAAACGCGGCCACCCCCACTAACCCGTTCGTGACCCAGACGGCCTTGTGCAGCGTGGGCAGCAGGTCTTTCTCGGTGGCCTCGGGATTGTTGAGCCGCACGAGATACACGCCGACGATCGAGAGGATGATCCCGATCCCGGCCAGCAGCATCGGCGCGATGACGTAGTGCAGCGGCGAGGCGCCGGTGGCGGTCGTGGCGGCGGCCGCGACGCCGAGGACGGCCGCGGCGAGGATCGAGCCGAGGTAGCTTTCGAACAGGTCGGCCCCCATGCCGGCGACGTCGCCGACGTTGTCACCGACGTTGTCGGCGATAGCGGCCGGGTTGCGGGGATCGTCTTCGGGGATGCCGACTTCAACTTTGCCGACGAGGTCGGCGCCGACGTCGGCCGCCTTGGTGTAGATGCCCCCGCCGACACGGGCGAAGAGGGCCATGCTGGACGCTCCGAGGGCCGCCCCGAGCATCACGCCGGTGACTGTCTCCAGCGGCAACGGACCGCCGTCGAAGACATGGTGGTGGATCTGCGTCAGGTAGACAAACCAGCCGGTGATGCCGATCAGGGCCAGGCCGACCACGACGAGCCCCATCACCGCGCCGCTGCGGAACGCGACCGTCAAGCCGCGATTGAGCGACTCCTGGGCGGCGGCGGCCGTGCGGCTCGACGCGTGCGTGGCGGTGTTCATGCCGAAGAAGCCGGCGAGGCCGGAGAGCAGTCCGCCGGTCACGAAGGCGACCCAGACCAGCGGGTGCTGGACGCCCTGCAATGACATCAGCCAGAGCAGGATCGCGACGGCGACCAGGAAGATGAAGACGACCTTGTACTGCTGCCGAAGATAAGCGAACGCGCCGTCGCGGACGTAGCCGGCGATCTCGATCATTCGCTCGTTGCCGGGCGCCTCGGCCAGCATCCCGCGGAAGAACTTGTAGGCGAAAACCAGCGCGATGACGGCGCTGACGGGCGCGGCGTACCACCACCACGGCAGCGCGATCGCTTCGACGAACGAGGCCGGCGCGGCCGACGCTGAACCGGTTCCGAGGGCGGCAGTCAGGATGGCAAGTCCGGGCTGAACAACTCGCTGACGCATGTTTCCTTGCTCCCTGCCGGGTCATGGATGGCTGTGTTGTCCGGGCCAAAGTTGCGGACCCGGAGGTGATCGATGGGCTCGGGAAGGTATCGCAACGCCCCCGCGCGGGCAAGCCGCCGCGCCTTGTGACGAGGCTGGCGTGCTACTTTACCGCTGCTTTCCGCAACGGTCGCTCAGGTAGATGCCCAGCAGCGCCGCCAGACAGCCCCCCTTCCAGAGCAGCAGCCACCACGGCCGCTTCAACGTCGTTCGCCGTCTGAAAAAGGGGATCAATCTGCCCGATACACGCCATCGGCCCGCTCACGCCAGCGCCGCTTCGACCCGCTCGCAGATGTAATGGAAGCCCACAAGGTGGCCTTCCTGGATCCGGTCGGCCGCGTCGTGCGGGACGTGGTAGGCGAGGTCGCACAGCGGCTTCAACGCGCCGCCGGTCCGCCCGGTGAAGCCGATGATCCGGATGCCGTAATCGCGGGCGACCTCGGCCGCCCGGAGCACGTTCGGCGAGTTTCCGCTCGTCGAAAGGATCCACACCAGGTCGCCGGTCTGGACCAGGCCCTCGAGCTGGCGGGCGAAGATGTTCTCGTAGCCGAGGTCGTTCGCGATCGCCGTCAGCGTCGAGCTGTCCGTGGTCAGCGCGATCGCCGGCTGGGCGAGGCGGGTGAGCTTAAACCGGCCCAGCAGCTCGCAGGCGATGTGCTGGGCGTCGGCCGCACTGCCGCCGTTGCCGAGCAAATAAACCCGGCAGCTCGCACGGAGGCACTTGGTGACCGCGTCGGCGATCGCGTCGAGGACCGGGGCGGCGTCGCGCAGCCCGGCGACCACCTGTTCGTGCTCGGTGAGGATGTCGGACCAGCTACGGCTCATGGCGGCGCTCTTCAGGTCGCTCAGCTCGGATTCGGGCACGGGCATCTCGACTTGGCTTGGGGTGTCGACGACTCATCTTTCCGATATCGGTGAGACGGCGGTGCCACCGGTTCGATGAACGCCACCGGCCAGACGCTTGGTGTCACAAGTGGAACCTTAGCGGTGGCTGACGACGCTGCGGATTTTCTCCAGCTCAGCCGTCGTGCTGTAGCCCTCTTCCAGCTCGATCAGGGCGACGCGCCCGCCGCGCTTTTCCACGCTCTCCTGTCCGACGACACCCTTGCCAGCCCAGTCGGCGCCCTTGACCAGAATATCCGGCCCGACGCGCTCGATCAGCCGGCCCGGGTCGGGCTCATCAAAGGTGACGAGGTAGTCGACGGCCTCCAATGCCCCGAGCATCCGCGCGCGGTCCGTGACGGTGCGGATCGGCCGGTCGTCGCCCTTGCCTTGGGCGCGGACAGACTCATCGCTGTTCAGGCCGACGACCAGGATGCTGCCGAGCGACTTCGACTGCTCGAGCAGGCTCACGTGGCCGGGGTGCAGGATGTCGAAGCAGCCGTTCGTGAAGACGATCGTTTCACCGCGCTGCCGGCGGGCGTCCAGCTCGGGCAGCAGGTCGGTCAGCGTGCGGAGCTTGCCGCGGCCGTGGGCACTGCCGTGGTGCAACTCGTCGATGACTTCCTGCCGCGTGATCGGGACGCAGCCGAACTTGCTGACCTCGAGCCCGCCGGCGATGTTGGCGAGCGGGACGGCCTGCTCGAACGTCGCGCCGGCGGCGAGCGCGACGGCGGTCATCGCAAGCACCGCGTCGCCGGCGCCCGTGTTGTCGTAGACCGCGCGGGGGCGGGTCGGGAAGCGCTGCACGCTGCCGTCGTTCTGGATCAGCAGCGCCCCGTCGCGGCCGAGCGTGACGAGCAACGCCTGCAAGTCGACCCGCGCGATCAGGTCCCGGGCGGCAGGGACGATTTCGTCGTCGCTGAGCGGACGGCCAACACCCAGCTCGAGCTCGGCCCGGTTGGGCGTGGCGAGCGTCGCGCCGCGGTAGCGGCGCCAGTCGCCCGAGCGGGCCGGGTCGACCAGGACCGGCGTCCCGGCCGCGCGGGCGGCGGCCAGCAGCTCGCGGCAGAACGACTCGGACAGCAGGCCCTTCGCATAGTCTTCGAGGCAGACGACAGCCACCTGCGGCAGCTGCGCGCGGGCGGCGGTTAGCAGCTGCGCTTCGTCGGCGGCAGCGGGCGGCAGGACCCGCTCGCGATCGACCCGCAGGATCTGCTGGCGGTGGCGGTGCTCGGCCAGGCCGACCAGCCGGGTCTTGGTGATCGTGGGTCGGTCGGCGACGGTCAGCACGTGGTCGGTCGCGATGCCCGCGTCGGCCAGGAGCATCCGGACGGTCGCGCCGTGGTCGTCGGCCCCCAGGATGCCCAGCAGGCGGACCTCGGCGTCGAGGGCGGCGATGTTGAGCGCGACCGAGCCGGCCCCGCCGACGCGGTCCTGCTGGTCGACGACGCGCAAGACCGGGACCGGCGCCTCGGGGCTGATCCGCTCGGCGTCGCCGAAGAGATAGCGGTCGAGCATCAGGTCGCCAACCAGCAGGATCGGCCGGCCAGTGAAACGCTCGACGAGTTGCAGCAGGTCAGTCGCCATCGGTTTTTCTCGGGCGCGGGCGGCCAGCTTCAGACGGCCGAACAGACCTGCTCGGCCGCCTTGGTCAGGTCGTCGGCCGGCTGGAGCTGCGGGATGTCGGCCGCGGCGAGCATCTGGCGGGCCTTTTCGACATTGGTGCCCTCGAGCCGCACCACCACGGGGATCTTGAAGCCGACCTGCTTGGCGGCCTGGATCAGCGCGTCGGCGATGACGTCGCACTTGGCGATGCCGCCGAAGATGTTCACGAGCACGGCCTTCACGTTGGCGTCGGAGAGGATGATCTTGAAGGCCTCGACGGCGCCCTCGGCCGTCACGCCGCCGCCGACGTCGAGGAAGTTGGCCGGGTCGCCGCCGTGCAGCTTGATCATGTCCATTGTCGCCATGGCCAAGCCGGCGCCGTTGACGAGGCAGCCGATGTTGCCGTCGAGAGCGATGTAGTTGAGGTTGAACTCCTTGGCCTTCAGCTCGGCCGGATTCTCCTCGGTCGGGTCGAAGAGCGCGGCGACGTCCTCGTGGCGAAACAGGGCGTTGTCGTCGAAGTTGATTTTCGCGTCGATCGCGAGGATCTCGCCGTTCGGCGTCTGCACGAGCGGGTTGATCTCGGCGAGAGAACAGTCCTTGGCGATGAACAGGCTTGCGAGCTGGAGCATGAGCTTGGTGGCGACCTTGGCCTGCTCGCCGTCGAGGCCGAGCTCACGCGCGAGGTTGCGTGCCTGGAACGGCTGCAGCCCGAGGTGGGGATCGAACCACGCCTTCTTGATCGCAGCGGGATTCTTGGCGGCGACCTCCTCGATCTCGACGCCGCCCTCGGCGCTGGCCATCATCACCGGCACGCGCCGCGCGCGGTCGATGACGACGCCGAGGTAGTACTCCTTGGCGATGTCGACGGCGCCCGCCAGCAGGATCTTGCGCACCTGGATCCCCTCGGGGCCGGTCTGCTTGGAGACCATCGGCTCGCGGAACATCCGCTCGGCGTGCTCGGCGACGGCGGCGGCCGAGTCGACGAGCTTGACGTAGCCGGCCTTTCCGCGGCCGCCGGCGTGGACCTGGGCCTTGACGACGACCTGCCCGCCACCGACCTGCTGGTAGGCCTGCTTGGCCTGATCGGGGCGATCAATGACGGCGCTGGGCGGGACGGGGATGCCGACCTGCTGAAGCAGGCTCCGGGCCTGGTACTCGTGAACCTTCATCGGGGGCTCCGCTCGCTGCGGCCGGCCCACGGCTTTACGGGGCCCGGCGCGGGAGTTTTCCTGTCTTGGCGGCAGTTTAGCGGCTGGGGGGCGAGGCTGCACGGGGGGGCGGGTGTAACGGGGTGACGCCGACCCGCGCCTTTGTGGCCAAAGCCGTCTAGACTATGGTCTCATTGTGGGCGTGACGCTTGGGCGGGTGCCGGGGCGCGGCGCCGGAACTACCTTGACGTGTCGCGAAAGTGCCAGGGGTCGTGGCCGAATGGCCCGTCCGGCGAGCGTTCGGAGTCGGGTTCGCATGTTGCGCGAGCTGATGGATGAAAGCCACCTCGAGGATCTGCTCGGCGGGATCGCCGGGCTGACGGGATGGCAGTTCGCGGCCTACGACCACCAGCGGACGCTGATCGTGGCCACGCCCACATGCAACGCCTACCTGAACGGCGCCGGCAACCTGCCGCCGCGGGAGCTGCCGCGGCTGAGCCCGCTGCGGATCCCGTCGCGCGAGCCGCCGGCGGAGCTGCTGATCGGGCAGACGAAGGGCATCGTGCACGTCGCCGCGCCGGTGGTGATCGAGCAGCAGGTGGCGGGGTACGCGGTCCTCGGCGGGTTGCGACAGGAAGCTGAGGCCTGCCCACTGGCCGAGGCCGACGACGCGTTGCGGGCGGCATTCGAGGCCCTACCGTCTTGCGACTGGCGGGCGGACTCGCAGGCGCTGAAGAGCCTGCGGTGGGTGGCGCGGCAGCTCGGCGAGCTTGGACGGCGCGAGCGGCGGGTGGCCTCGACCACCGAGAAGCTCACGCTGATGAGCGACATTGCCAGCCTGCTCACCGGCGAGCAGGACCTGCAGCGAATCCTCGAGCACATCGTGGCGGAAACCGCGCGGGCGCTCGGCTGCCGCTACTGCAGCCTGCGGCTCTACAACCCGGAGACGAAGGAGCTGGAGCTGACGGCGGGCTACAACCTGTCCGAGCAGTACCTCGCGAAAGGCGTGGTGCGGCGGCAGGCGACGTCGATCGATGACGACGCCCTGCGTGGCGAGATGGTGTACGTCGAGGACGCCCGGTCGGACCCGCGCTTCCAGTTCAGCGAAGCCGCCCGCCGCGAGGGCATCGTCAGCGTGCTCACGACGGGAATGCTTTACCACGATCGGCCGGTGGGCGTCATGCGCGTCTACACCGACCGGAAGCAGCACTTCCGCGCGCCGCAAAAGGAGCTTCTGCGGGCGGTGGCCGCACAGGCCGCCGTCGCGATCGTTAACGCCCGCCTGATCGAGCAGCGGGTCCGCAGCGCGACGCTCGAGCGCGAGGTCGCGGTGGCCGGCGAGGTGCAGAAGCGGATGCTCGGGACCGCGCCGCCGCCCTCAGAGCACGTTTCGATCGCGCAGGTGGTCAGCCCGACGCGGAGCGTTTCGGGCGACTTCTGCGACTACTTGAGCTTCTGCGACGGCTCGCTGGCGGTCGTGATCGGCGACGTCGTCGGCAAGGGCATCCCGGCCGCCCTGCTCGGCTCGATGCTGCGCGGCGCGATGCGCGCCAGCGCCGAGGCCTGCTACGAGCTCGGCGAGCTCTTCACGCTGCTCAATCGGCAGCTCTGCCGCGAGACCCACGCCCGCGAGTTCGCCACGATGGTGATGGCCGTCATCAGCCCCGACGGACGCGAGTTGACCTACTGCAGCGCCGGCCACGAGCCGCTGCTGCTGGTCCGGGACGGCGAATTGCAGCCCCTCGAGGACGGCGGGCTGGTCATCGGCATCGATCCGGCCCAGACCTATCAGGCGACGAAGCTGCCGCTCCAGCCCGGCGACTTCCTGCTGCTCTACACCGACGGCGCCATCGACGGGATGAACTTTGCCGGCGAGACCTTCGGCCGCGAGCGACTCAACACCGCCCTCGCGACCCACGCGAGCCTGCCCCCGACCGAGGCCGTCCGCTCGATCGAGTGGGACCTGCGCCGGTTCATCGGGCTGGCCGAGCAGGCCGACGACATCACGCTGATCGGCGTGCGGATGCACTAGTCCACCAGCCGATCAGGGGCTGCATGGCCGAACCCGATCATCGGATGCATCCGATCCGATCAATCGGAATACCGGCATCAGGCCGATAACTCATTGAAAACCCTTATTGCCGCTCGAGAATCAAGCGGGCTAGAGTTGTGAAACGACGAGCGGGCTTCTCACGGATGGGTCGCCCGTTTCGATCGCGCTCCGCTGTCCAAGCCGCATTCAACGGGAGACACGCGAATGTCACGACGTACACTGAAGGTTATGCTGTTCACGCTGACGGCGGCCGCCGCCGGTGCCCTGGGAATGACTTGTCCTCCCGGGCCGCTCGATTGTCCGAATCCGGCGGTTACGGCGATGACCGTCGAAGTCTTGGAGAAAGACGGCTTCACGGGCCGCGTCCGCATCACGGCGGTCGCGACGAACGCCGGCCTGCAGGCGTTCGACTCCGCGGAGGGCCAACAGGCGCTCCAAATCTGGCAGGGCAATGCCGTCCTCGCTACCGAGTCTTTCGTGGATCTCGAACCGGGCGAGTCGGTCACGGTGAGCGTTGAGACCGACTGGAACACGGCCGCGGAGTTCGTCTCAGACTTCATTGGTCGCCTCAGCTACGACCCCGACATCTTCATCGACGGCAACGAGGAAAACGACGATTGCCGCACGGTTGACAACGAGCTGACCCTGCCCGCGGTCCAGGTCAACGAGCAGTTTCTCGACGCGGACGACACTTAAGCCCGTCGCAGAAAAACTCAGGGCGGACGGTTGTCGCCCGTGTCGCTTGAAAAAACGCAGCGGGCCAGCCGTGCTGATCGCGTGGCTGGCCCGCTGCTTTTCCGTTTGTCGCGAACTCAGGGCGTGTCGCGCTCAATTCTGAACGTTTCATCGAGAAACGCTCGCGTCGCTTCGATCGCGATCCCCTGCTGCTCAAACCGCGTCAGCTCGCTCTCCGGATCGATCCCCGGCCGGTCGGCGCCGGTCGGCTGCTGGAAGTAGAGGTGCAGTCCCTGCGGGATCACCTCCCGCGTGACCGTCGCCTGCGGCATCGCCGCCTCCATCTCCCGCGGGAAGCCCTCCGGCGGCTCGACGTGATCCAACTCCGCCAGCAGGAACAACACCGGCATGTCCACCTGTGCGAACGCGGCCGCCGGGTCCACGCCCGTCCAGAACGGCGAGCTCGTCGGCGCCCACAACACCACCGCGGCGACCCGCGCGTCCTCGCCGGCCAGGACCGCCGCCAGCGTCCCGCCGATGCTGTACCCGCCGGCCGCAATCTGTTCCGGATCCACCATGACGCCAAGGTCACCAGCGAGGGCCAGTTCGAGCGCCTGTCGGGCAAGATCGACCGTCCGGCGGTGGTAGCGCTGATCCGTAAACGTCAGCGGCCGCCCGTCCGGTACAACCACGACGTAGCCCCAGCTCGCCAGCGTCTCGTGGAGATTCTGGTGGTAGTACGCCTGCACATTCGAGCCGGTCACCCACAGCAGCAGCGGCAGCGGCGCGCTGTTGGCGTCGGTCGGCGCGAAGACCGTCAACCCGGCCGGCTGGCCGTCCGCCCCGTTCGGAACCTCGACGCGGAACTCATTGACGGCGCGGGCCCCGAGCGCCGCTGGCGGCGCGTCAAAGAAGTTCGCCGGCCAGACGGGGAAGATCTCCGCCTCCAGCGCGGCCAGGCAGCCGCCCAACAGGGCCAGGGGCATCACGACCAACAGCAAGACGCGTCGACGCGTCACGGAATTCTCACGGGCTTGACAGGAATTTAATCGTTGG
>CAZCKC010000010.1:0-41755 GCA_964499235.1 uncultured Planctomycetales bacterium
TCGGTCGCCCGCAGACTTCATGCAGGACCTTCGGCAGGGCGGTCTTGAGCCGCGTACCTTTGCCGGCCGCCATGATGACCGCTGCGATCTTGGGTTCTGCCATCGTCAACCTGCCTGCGCCCAAAACCCGCCTGCGCCCGAACCGGGGGAACCCGCCGGCCACGCCCGGACCGCGGGTTGAAAACCACATCGGCCGGCGGCGCGGGGGACTACCCGGCCTGGACTTGAACCAGGAATGCCAGGACCAAAACCTGGTGTGTTACCAATTACACCACCGGGTATACCGGTTACTGACCGCAGCCAGCCACGCTGGCCGCCATCAGGCGTCACTTCGTACGATCCGCGGAACGGAGGCCTGGCTCGGAAGCTCGAATCGACCGCCGCGCGGGCCGACCCGCTGGCCGCCGGGCAACCATGCCGACGACCGGCTCCGTGCGAGCCAGGACTTCGGCCATGACGCAAGCCGAAGATCATGGATTACAACCCCTCGCCCACGACGTGTCAACGCCAGCCGCCCCAGTTCAAGGCGTTCACCCTCCGTGTCCCGCCGCCGCTAGCGGGGACGGCGGCGCAGGCCGACGCTTCGTCCGATAACCGGTCAAGCACGGTGCCGGTTTCTATTTGCCCGCCGGCGGCCAGGTTTCGCACAATATCCCTGGGACGCCGTGCTTCTGTGGCGGGTTGGGGTGAACGCCCCTCCTTGGGGGTGAACGCCCCCAGGCCGGCCGCGTGGGGAAAGCAGCCATGTCAGGAATCGGGCCCGACCCGAAGTCGGCCATGCCGTTTTATGATCGCCAGCGGGATCTCCTGGCGGACGACCCGCGGTCGGCCAAGCCGCCGACGCTGACGCGGCGCGCGGTCCGTATTCTGGCGACAATTTCGCTGGTGATCATCATTTATGGCACCGTCGGGCCGATCGGGCTCCGCGATGGACCGTGGCTCGATCTGGACGCCGCGTGGCGCTGGGTGCCGGCCTGGGGCACTACCGACGCCAACGACCTGTTTACGAACTTCGTGGTCTACCTGCCGGTCGGGCTGGCGCTGCGGCTGCTGCTTCGGCGGCGCGGTTTCGCGGGGTGGCTCGATTTCGCTGCGGCCGTGGGATTGGCCGGCATGTTGAGCTTTGCAACGGAATGGGCCCAGCAGTTCATGCCGGTGCGGTCAGCGAACCTGATCGACATTGTCGTGAATGTGCTGGCGGCGTTGGTCGGAGCGGCGTTGGCGCCGCTGCTGCAATGGCATGCGCGCGCCTGGCACCATCGCGTGTACCAGGCCGCCCGGAGCGCGCCGTGGCAGGTGCTGGGCTGGCTGGCGGCCGCCCTCACGATCGTTCTGATGACGCAGCCGTGGGTCTTCCGAGCGCCGACGATCGAACTGACGCTGCTTGGTTGGCCTGACATGGTCGATTTTCGGCGGATCGTCATGTTCGCCGTGCTGGGCACGATCCTGACGATCGCCGGCGCGCGGGAAGCGGGCCAGCTGGAGCAAGGGGTGCGGCTGGCGTTGTGGCGCGGGGCGTTCCTGGCGCTCGGGCTTGAGCTGGCGCAGATCGTCCTGGTCGGGCACGTGTGCAGCGTGCGCGAGATGATCCTGGCCGTCATGGGCGCGCTGCTGGGCACGCTGTGTGGCATTCGCATTTGCATGGCTGGGCTGGTGAAGATCGTCCAGGAGAAGGCGTCATGCTCGCCCGAACAGTTTCTGATGGCGATTCAGTACGCCCGCTGGCGGCCAGTGGCGGGCGCGGTGTTGCTCGGGCTGGTGGCGTACCTGCTCTGGCCCGTGATCGCGGCCGAGCCCCCGCACATCGTGGTCAGCGAGACCGCAGGCGCGACGATCCCGTTCCAGGCACACTATTACGCCACCTTCGATACCGCCCTGGCGGACCTGATCGAGCGGCTGCTGCTGTTCTTGCTGGTGGTGCTGTGCTGTCATTTCCTGCGGCCTGACCTGGGGCGGCCACTGGCGTTGGTGGTGATTGCGTCGACGTTGGTGGTGGTCAACGGAACCAGGTTCCTGTTCCACGACGTCCCGGCCGACCTGACCACGCCGTTCGTGGCAGGGTTCGCATGGCTGGTGGGAACCTATCTCTGGCGGCTCCTGCAGCCGCTGCTCAACGCCTCGCACGGGGTTCCGGAAGCGACGCCGGCCACGACGTGACGCGGAAAAGCACTCGGCTGGCAGATTCTGCGCGTTGCAGGTCGAGCCCCGCCCTGCACCGTCGATAAAGCAGAGCAGCGGGTCCCTGCCGGACGACGCCACGAGAGCTGATTGCCGCCGATGAGCCTGTGCGAACAACTGGTCCGCCGCGTCGCCTTCCCGCTGCATGAATGGGCGTGTCGCCGGCCGACGCTGCGCTGCATGGAAGACTCGCTGGCGTGCCTTCGGCAGGACGCGCGCGAGCTTGAACGGTTGCAGGCTGACCGACTGAAGCGCTTGATGGCGTTCGCCCGGGCGCATTTGCCGTTCTATGCAGATCGATTCCGCGCGGCTGGCATCGCGGCGGTAGCCACAGATCCGCTTGCTAAGCTGCGACGCCTGCCGACGCTCGACAAGGCGGCGATTCGGGCGGCCGGCGCGACGATGGTCACGGCCGACACGGGCGGCGGCCTCTTGCCAGCGGTAACGGGAGGAACGAGCGGCGACACCCTCCACTTCTACTTCGACCGCCGGCGAGCGGCCGAGACGATGGGCGCCCGCCTCGCGGTGCAGGCAGCATTCGGCGTGCGGCCGGGCGATCGACGCGCGTTCGTGCTGAGCTCACCGGTTGAGACGCAAGTCTCGCGGCTGAAGCACGGGCGGAACCGGCTGATCAACGAGTTCGTCTGTAACGCGTTCGTCATGGACGAGGCCAGGGCGGCGTTGGTATTGCGACAGTTGAAGCGTTACCAGCCGCGGCTGATCTACGGGGTTTCGAGTGCGTTGACGATGCTGTTGCGGCACGCGGCGGCAGCGGGCGTGACAGCGGGCGACTTGCCGGCGTTACGCGTCGTCGTCGCGACGGGAGAGCCGGTGACGGCGGAGCTCCGGGCGCTGACTGAGTCGGTTCTCGGGGTCGCGACGGCGAGCGAGTATGGCTCGCGCGAGGCCGGACTGATCGCACACGAATGCCCGGCCGGCCAGGTGCACGTACTGACTTGGCAGGTGGTCCTTGAAACGCTGATCGACGGGCAGCCCGTGACGCCGGGGGCGGTCGGCGAGCTGGTCGTGACGCCGCTGCACTGCTACGCGCAGCCGCTGCTGCGTTACATGCAGGGTGATCTTGGGCGGCTCACCAACGAGTCGTGCTCCTGCGGATGGGCGCTGCCGGTGCTCGAGCTGTGCAACGCCCGGACGCGTGACCTGATCCGGCTATCGGATGGCAGGACGTGCTCCGGCGCGCTGGCCGGGCATATCTGCCGCAACCATCCTGACGTAATCGCTTACCGCGTCTTCCAGCGCGCGCTGTCCGTCTTCGAGGTTTGGCTGGTGGCGAAGGAGGCCGCCCGAAAGGAGATTGCTGATCAGATCCGGGCGAATTGCCGGCACTACTTCGGCCCGCAGGTCGAGACGCGGATCCGGCACGTGGCCGAGATTCCGCCGCTGCCGTCCGGCAAGCGGAGCGACTTCGTCTGTGACCTGCCGCCCGATGGGCTGGGGCGCGGATTTGTTCCGACCGAAGACGTGGCCGGCGCGGCAGTATCCGAAGCAGCTTCGACGGTTGAAATCGCCCGCTGACCACGCGGCCGCTCCGCGCAGGGCGGCTGCGAGAGCGTGTCAGCCCCCGAGCCGGTAGCGCGGCAGATCGTGGCTGGCCGACCACGCACGCGCCACCCGCTGCACCGTGTCGAACCGAAATCGTGTCAGCAGGTGCGCCAGCTTCCGCTCGGTCCCGGCAAGGTTGACGCGGTGACGCCAGGTCGCCAGCCGGCCGGCCGGTAGCCGCGGCTGCTGCGGATCAAGCTCCCAGGGATGCAGGTAGAGCACCGCCGGCTGCCCGCGGAACCGCCGCCAGCGCAGGGCGTACTCGAACGCCTGCACCGGGAGCAGGCGCAGATAACCACCGCCACCCAGCGGCAGCCGAGCCGCGCCGCCGCCAAGCGTCAACGGCGGGACTTCCACGATGCTGCGGCCGCTCGGGCTGATCGCGTGGAATGGCGTGGCCGGTGCGCCCGGCACGCCGTAGCGGTCGTGACGGATCGGGAAGATGCTGGCGTCGTATTCGAAGCCGGCGTCGATGACCGTATCGAGTGCCCACGCTGTTTGGTGCATGACCGAGAACGTGGGCGCGCGGTAGCCCGCCGGCCGCGCGCCGATGTGATCTTCGATCAAGCCGCGGCTCCGCGCGAGGTCGGCGCGCAGGTCCGCGGGCGACAGGCGACTGAGATGTTGGTGCGCGTGCCCGTGGCAGGCGATCTCGTGACCCTGGCTCGCGAGGTGGCGGAGCAGGGGGGCCCAGGCCTCGATGCCCCACGTCAGCACGAAGAACGTCGCCTTCGACTCGCTCCGCGCCAGCAGCGCGGCGAGCCGCTCCAGGGCGGCCGCCGCCCGGCGGGGATAGTTCTGCCAGTCGGCCGGTTGAACCTGGCGGGCGAAGACCTCGGCGTGAAAGTACTCCTCGACGTCGATGCTGAGGGCCTGCAGCGGCGCGGCGATCGTACGGACCGGGATGGCGGTCGTGACGACGTCCGGCGTCAGCGTCGGCGCGGTGAGCGTCACGGGGTGGCCTCCGGTTCCGCTGCCAATGCGCGGGTCTCGCAGGGAGCTGAGGGCAGCAGCGCGCTGAGCTGCTCAACACGTGCCTCCCAGGTTTCGCCGGCGACCAGCGCCTGGCGCTCGGCCGCGGCGCCGGCGTGGCGGGCCTGCAGCGCCTGCACGCAGGCGGCTTCGAACGACTCGGCGTCAGCGCCGATGAAGACGCCCGGGCGATAACGCTGTACTTCGGCCATCGGCGTGGAGACGACCGGCAGGCCGGCGGCGAGGTACTCGCGGAGCTTGATCGGGTTGACGGCCCTGACGAGCGCGTTGCGCTTGAAGGGGATGATGCCGACGTCGAAGGCCTTGCAGCAGGCCGGCAGTGCGTCGAAGGCCCTTGGCCCGACGAGGTGCACGTTGGGCCGGGCGTGGCAGCTGCGCAGGTCGCGCGTCACCTGGCCGACGAGCACGAAGGACCACTTGGGGCGGCGCTCGGCGACGCGCGCGACCAGCTCGAGGTCGACGTGATCGGCGATCAGTCCAAAGAAGCCGAAGAGCGGGTGCGGCAGCCGGTCGAGGTCGGGTGCCGGCGCGAGTCCCGGGTCGTCGACCGCCCGGCCGAAGTGCGCGGCGTCGACGCCGTGCGGGACGTAGTGGACGTCGGCACGTTGCGCTGCGAGCTTCTCGACCAGCGTCTGGCTGGCGGCGACGACGGTGTCGACCTGCTGGACGGTCTCCGCTTCGAGCCGGTTGACAAGCGCGGGATCGAAGCCGTCGAACTCGGCGAAGTCGTCAACGCAGTAGTAAAGGCTGTGCTCGAGCGGCAGCCGCGAGATCAGCTCCGGCGCGTCGGGCGTGAACAGCCAGAGCTGCGTCGGGCGCGCCGGCCAGCGGCGCAGCCGGCGCTGGATCTGCCGTGCGAGGGTGGCCGAGTTCAGCCGCCGCGCGAGCGGGTTCGCTGGCCAAGGCAAGAGCAGCGGCGAAAGCACTTCAATACCAGGGGCGACCTGTTGCGGACCGGCGCAGACGCGCCGCAGCCGACGGCCGATCGCGCCGGCGTCACTGCGTGTCAGGCGCGGCGCCCGTGACGCGTGGTAGTTGACCCAGAGGATCTGGTTGGCGGCGCTGAGGCGGCGCATCACGTGCTGCTTGCTGGTCGGGTGGGCGTACCAGCTGCTCGCGAGGCAGACGATGTTGCGGCCGGCGATCATGCGACCACCGGCTGCAGTGGCGTTGCGGATGCCGAAGAAGCCGTGGTCGGCGGCGCGGACACGAAGCGGCCCGGCGGAACCTCGTCCGGCGTTCCGGCCAGCCAGCGCTCGAGTTGCTCGAAATGCGTCGCCGGGTCGAAGCGTTCGGTGATGACTGCTTGGCCGCGACGGCCGAGCGCGCGGGCGCGGGCGTCGTCCTGTAATAGCTTCACCGTGGCGCGGGCGAAGCGGTCGGGGATCGACTCGACGAGGAACGGGGCGTCGCCGTCGCCATAGGGGATCCCGCCGGCCACTTCGGGCGTGACCACGCTGGCCTTGCCGGCGGCCAGCGCCATCAGCGTCTTTGACTGCACCCCCAGGTCGCCTCGGACCGGGTTCACCACGACGCGCATGCGACGCAGGTACGGGAGCATCTCCGGGACCGCGCCGATGACGCGGACGCCAGGCGCGCGGTCGAGCTGCTGCACCGCGCGGGTCGGGTCGCGGCCGACGAGCCACCATTCGGCCGTCGGGCAGGCCGACCGAACCAGCGGCCAAACGTGGCGGGCGAACCAGATGATGCCGCGGACGTTGGGTGGATAGCAGAGCGCGCCGATGAGGCCGACGACCGGCTGGGCCGGCAGGGCGGCGGCACCGGGGGTCGGCCGCACGACGCAGGTCGGCAGGACGGCGGTGTTCGGCAGGTCGTGGCGGCGGATGAGCTTTTGCCGCTCGCGCTCGTTGACAAGCAGCGTGACGTCGCTCGCCTCGGCGGCGGCTTGTTCATGGTGTTCGAAGCGGCGGGCCTCGGTGCGGTAGGCCCAGGCCAGCGGGCCGCGGCTGCGGCGGGCGTAGGCGCGGAGCTTCTCGCTGTCGACGTCGCACATGTCGAGGACGCGGCGCACGTGGGGGTCGCGCGGCGTGTGGGGCTGCATGACGACGGTGAAGGTCAGCACGCTGTCGAACTTGAACGCCTGGTGCCAGGCCGCGACCTGGTGGGCGAGGGCGGGGCTTTGAAAGAAGCTCGCCAGCAGGCTCTGGCCGCGGGCGAAGCCGGCCAGGCCGCGGCGCCAGGCGCGCCGCGGCGGGTGCGGGATCACGGCCAGCGCGCGGCAGATCGTCGCGACGTGGTCGCGGTGGTTGGGGTTGGGCGGTCGGGCGGCCAGCGCGGCGAGCCAGACGTCGTGGCGTCGTCCGAGGTGCTCGATCTGCTTCCAGACGCGCAGCGTGTCGCCGCGGTGGGGCGGAAACGGAAAGCGCGGCGTCAGGACGAGGATCTTCATGCGGCTCTCGCGGTCAGCCCGCCACCCAGCGGGACAAGCGTTGGCCCACCGACCGGGTCACGCCCAGTGGCAGCCGGCACCATAGCGACCGCGCCAGCCGGTAGCGCGGGTTGGCGGGCGTCAGGTCGGCGGGCGTTTGGCCGGCGGGAACGTAGGTCTGGTAGCCGAGCGTGCGCGGCTCGAAGCCCTGGTTGACCTTGAAGGCGAACGGGCCCTTGTTCTCGTAGCGCGTGCGGCCGAAATCGAACGTGCGGAGCTGGGCTTTGACGGCCCGTTCCATGACGGCGCGGTAGAGCAGGTTGGTGACGCCGGTGGAGCGGACGCGCTCGTCGACGCCGAGGTAGTAGGGCAGCACGGTGTCGCGGTGGACGAAGCTCAGCAGTCCCGCGACCGGTCGCGCGCCCTGGTAGGCGAGCGAAATCCAACAGCGCGGGCCAAGCTGATCGCGCAGCGTCGCGAAGAACG
This sequence comes from uncultured Planctomycetales bacterium, assembly GCA_964499235.1. Lineage (GTDB taxonomy): Bacteria > Planctomycetota > Phycisphaerae > UBA1845 > Fen-1342 > JAFGRR01. The sequence goes on from CAZCKC010000010.1 coordinate 7,610, forward strand.
CCCGCGGCAGGTTGAGCGAGCCGAGCCGCCGCATGCTGCGGGCGTAGAGGAGGTACAGCTCCGGCAGCCGCGCGTTGTCGTGAACGACAACGATGCCGTCACGGGTTTCGGCCTGGCGGGCGGCGGCCCGGGCCTTGCGGGGCAGGTAGGTCCGCAGGCCGGGCAGGTCCGGCGGCAGGGGCTTGCGGAAGCCGGCGTAGCGGTCGTCGTGCGGCAGGTCGTCGATGCCGGCGGTATCGGAGCGCAGCTGCAGGCTGGCGGCTTGCAGCTCGTAGACGAGGCGGACGGCGACGCCGGCGAGGGCTTCGGCCGCCGCGGGGTCGTCGGCGACGATGCCGCCGTAGGTGGCGTAGGGCGTGCTGATCAGCAGGCGGCCGGCGAGCGGGCTGCGGAGTGCGTGGAGTGGCAGAACGCCGACGACCGCGTGGCCACGCCAGGCGATGAGGTGTTGCGGGCGGTGCTGGAAGTGCACGCTGACGGCGTCGAGCCAGGTGAGCTCGTGAAAGAAGGTGGCCTGCGGCGCCTGCGCGACGTACCACGACCAGGCCGCCTGGTCGGCGACGCTGTTGCAGTGCGTGACGCGGAGCGCGGCGGGCGGGGGGCGCTTAGCGGCGGTGGTAGTAGTAGTGATAGCGGTCATAGTAATGAAGCCGCTGATCGCGGTAGCGCGACAGGACACACCCGCACACGTTGACGTTGTTCGTCTGCAGCGTCCGGACAGCGAGCTGGACGGTCGGCTCCGGTGTGCGGCCCATCTCGATCACCATGAGGGCCGCGTCGCACAGCGGGGCCAACAGGCTGACGTCCGACACCGTGGTGACGGGCGGGGTATCGAGCAAACAGTAGTTGAACATGCTGCGAAGCTGTTCGATGACGCCGCGGACGCTCTGGCTACTGAGCAGCTCGCCGTAGGTCAGGTCGCCGAGGCGCCCGGCCGGGATGAGCTTGAGGTTCGGAAACGGGGTCGGCTGGACGGCGTCCTTGAGGGCGACCTCGCCGATGATGACCTCGGCCAGCCCGGGGGTCGAGGGGACGCCGAGCATCTTGCCGAGCGAGGCGCGGCGGAAGTCGGTGTCCGCGATGAGGATTTGCTGCTCACCGCCCTCGGCCATGATCACGCCGAGGTTGGCGGTGGTGACGCTCTTGCCTTCCTCGGGGACGGAGCTGGTGACCGCGATGACGCGGTGGGCGTGGCTGGGGTTCATGCTCTGGAGCCGGGCCCGGATCGAGCGGTACTGCTCGCAGACGACGGCGTAGCGGTTGTGGAAGCTGACCACGGCGGGGTCGACGCGCGCGGCGTCCCAGTCCTGGGTGGTGTCGCCGTAGCCGGCGGCGCCGCGGTGGGATTCAAAGCGGGTGCCGGTCGCGGGCGGTGACGCGGGGGCGGCGGGCGCCGGTGTGCGCGCCGCGGTGGCCGGCGGGTCTTCGAACTGCTGGGCCGTGGGGTCGAACGCGGTGTTGCCGGCGTCGTCGGTTGCGACGGGGTCGGGGGCGTGTTCCGGGTTGGCTTCGGCGGGCGGCGCGTCCTGGTCGGGCGCGGCGCCGCGTTGGCTCATGATCTTGCTGATCGATCCCATCAGCGCATCTCCGGCGGTGCGTGGACGTCGATTTGCGTTCCCGGCAGGCCGAAGGTGGTGATGACCTGGTCGACCTTCTGGATCGCCTTTTGATGCAGGGCCGGCTGGCGGACGCTGGTGTACGCGAAGGCGCCGCTGATCACGAGGGCCAGCACGACCACGCCGAGGGTCGGGCTCCAGAGCAGGCGTTGGCGCAGGCGGCGCTCCCGCTCGCGCGGCGTGTCGAAGGTGCTGACGCAGTCGAGGATCGGGATGCTCAGCGAACGCGTGACCTGCGACGCCGAACGGTACGAGCGGTCGAGCAGCTCCGCCAGGGCGATCAGCAGCAAAGCGGCCGCGAGCCCGAGTCCCGACGACACCGACGCGACCGCGGTCCAGCCCGGACGCGTCGGCCGCGTCGTCTGCTGGGGCTCCTCGACGAGGGTGAACTGCGTCCCGCGTTCTTCGGCCTGGGCATTGAGGACGCGCTCGAGCTGCGAGAGGTTCGAGCGCCAGAGCTGGGCGCCGGCTTCCTGGGCGGCGATGCTCGCCTCGAGCTCGCGGAGGTTGGTTCCCTCGGCCAGCATCCGGTCGTAGATCGCGGAAAACGCGTCGTAGCGCTGGTTGGCGGCGGCGAGGTCTGTGGTCGTCTGGGCGAGCTGCTTGCGGAGGGCGTCGAGCTCGAGTTGGACGCGTAGCCGCTGGCCTTCCCAGATCGGCGAGACGGCGGTCTGGGCGAGCTGGGCGGCTTCTTGCGGTTCGAGTTGCTGGACGCTGGCGACGAACTCGCGGCGGGCGAGGTTCAGCGCGTCGAGCTTGATCTGCTGGGCACGGACGGCTGGGTGGGCCCGCGTCATCCGCCGCAGCGTGAGCAGGTCGTCGATCTCGGCCTCGACGGCCTGGATCGCGCTGTCGAGCGGGGTGGCGGTCGTGCTCGCGACGGGGGTGCCGCCGGGCGTCCGCGGCGCCTGGGCGGCCTGGGCTTCGGCCGCGAGGGCGGGCGCCGCGCTGGCCAGGAACGACTGGCGGGCCTCGATCTCGGCGGTGAGGCTCACGTGGCGCTCGGCGATCCGGTCGCGCTGGGCGCGCAACGTCTCGAGACGCGTCCCGACGCTGCTCGGGTCGGTGGGATCGACGCCGGGATACTCAGCGAAGGCGTCGCTGAGCTGGGCTTTGGCCGCGGCGGCGGCGGCCTCGACGCGGCTGGCTTCCTTCTCGAAAAAGCCGTGGGCGTCGCGCAGGATCGTGGCGATCCGCTGCTGGGTGCGGTCGATGTACTGGTCGCGCAAGGCGGTGACGAACTGCTTCGCAACGGCGGGGTTGTTGGCGGTGCACTTGAGCTCGATGGCGTCGAAGCTCGGCGAGCTGGTGGTCAGGCGAATGCGGGCGTCGAGGTCGTATTCGCCCAACGCGGCCTGCAGCCGCCGGCTTTCGTCCTCGGGGAGCGCGCCCTCGGGGCTGATCGTGCCGGGCTCGAGCAGGCCGATCCGCACCGCGGCGTTGGCGAGCGCGCGGGTGCCGGTCATGTCGGTGGCCATGCTGGCTTTCAGCTGGTTGAAGCTGAAGGGGGAGTTCGAGCTGATCAGCTTCATGAGCACCGCGTCGTCGCGGCGCTCGAAGACCGTCCGGGCCGAGTACTCCTTGGCCATGTACTGGCTTGACCAGAAGGCGACGGCGGCAACGGTCCCCAACGCCAGAACGCCCAGCCGCCAACGGCGTCGGGCGATCAGCGCGTACTCGCTGACGTTCCTGCGCAGGTCGTCGAAGCTGGAATCGGGTTGTGGTCCGGTCACCGTCGGAGCCTCATCATTGGTGTTGGGGGCGACCGGTCAAGGCAACAGGCCGTCCAGCCGGCCGCGGCCGTCGTCATCGTCGTCCCCGTGGTTACGATACGTGTCGCGTGCTTCCAGGAAGTCAGCCGGCGTCTCGTAGGCGTCCAACACCGGCGTGACGGGATAAAGCAGGGCCCGTACCTGGTGTCCGACCCACGCGATCGGCGTCGGCGGCACTTGGATAATGTCGCCCGGTTGCAGGAGAAAGTCGCGTGTCAGGTCGCCGCCCTCGATGATGTCGCGCACATTCACGACAACCGACGTGCGCTCCCCCTCATCAGCCGACGGCCGCGTCACGCGGACGCGCTCCTGCCAGGCGAAGTTGTTCGGCATCGCGCGGGCAATCGCCTGGGTCAGCGAATCGCGGCCGGTATAGGGCTGGGCGCCGGGCCGGGTGACCTCGCCGAAGACATAGACGTGCTGGCTGGCGTACCGGGCGACGTTGACCACGACCTCGGGCTCGACGTAATAGCGGGCCAGGAGGGTTTCCAGTTTCTCGGCGATCTCCTGGGTCGTGAGGCCGGCCACGTAGACCTCCCCCAGCAGGCGGAGGGCGATCTTCCCGTCGGGTCGGATGCGGACGGCGGCCCCGTCGATCTCGGGCGCGACCGGGGCGGCGACCGCCAGGGCGTCCGGCGGGGCGACGCGGTAGTCACCTGTTGACACAACTTGTTCGTAGGAGCGCAAAAATTGTGCGTACTCGGCCGGCGACGACGCGCACCCGGTCCCGCCCGCGAGCCCGAGTCCGCAGCCGACGACGCCCAGACCAAGGGCTGTTCCAAGCCGCTGAGCCAGGCTGCGAAGGCCGCAGAATGCCGATTTGCGCAGATGCACGGCGTCAAACTCCGGTTCGCCAGAAAAGGGCGACGAATCAGGCTCCGCGTTGGTTATCGTCGGATCGTTGGTCCGAATGCAATTACTTCGCTGAATCGCCAGAGACATTCTTCTGGGGCCCAGCGGTTTTCAACTGAAAGACGGACCTGCCCGATGGAATAGCCAAGACCGCGACGGATTGCCGGAGTCCACTAGTGGGCATTTACGGGCACTTCGAACTCCAACAGCCGCCGTTCGACACCCGCGCGAACGAGCAGCTCTTCTTCCCGGCGAGCGCCCACGCCGAGGCCCTGGCCACCGCCCGCTTCGCCATCGACGCCGGCAAGGCCTGCGTCGCCATCGCCGGCGGCTCGGGGCTGGGCAAGACGCTCACCGGCCGCCTGCTGGTCCAGGGCCTTTCGGCAAACCACCACGTGTTGTGGGTGCCGGGGGCGGGCCAGGTCCCGGAGCGGGTCGAGGGCTTCGCAATGGTCGCCGGGGCGCAGGCGGAGCTGCAGCCGACAACCACTGGGGCGCTCACCGCGTGGCTGCGTTGCAGCGCCCGCCGCAGCAAGAACCTCGTCGTCGTCGTAGACGATGCCGATGACCTGCACCCCGGCAACTGGCAGCAGCTGCTCGCCATGCTCTCGCGTGAGATCGACCTCCCGGGGCCGCTGACCGTCGTCCTGCTCGGCGGTAAGCGGTTCAGCGAAACACTGGCCGAGCCCGACCTCCTCCGACTGCGGCGGAGGGTCTTCCGGGTTTGCTTGCTGAAACCCTTCGCGACGGACGACGTGCCGCGCTACCTCGCCCACCGCCTCGCGGCGGCCGGCGGGACCCTCGAGCGGGTCTTCACCCCGAACGCCGTCGAGCAGGTCACGCAGCTCGCGCGGGGCAACCCGGGTCTGATCAACCAGCTGGCCGACAACGCCCTGATCGAAGCCGTCGGCGCCGACCATGTACGCGTCGAGCCCGTGGATGTCACGACCGCCGCCCACGCCATGCTGGGCATCGCCGACCCGGTCCCCTTCGACCATCGCGTCAGCGACGCGTCGGCCGTCCTCGTGTTGCCGCCCGCCACCACGCCGGCCCTCGCGCCGCTCGCGGACCCCGCCCAGGCCGACGCCGACCCCGACTCCGAGTTTCACGACGACGCGGAGCCGCCCGCAACGATCAGCGAGGCCTTCGAAGCCCGGATGCAAAACCTCCAGCACCGCGTCGAGATCGCGTTGCAGGCCGTCCGGGCCGCGCAGGGCCTGCACGTGCAACCCACCGAGCCCTACGACCCGGCTGGCACGGCCGCGCCCATCGACTACGCGGACGACTGATTCGTTCTGACGCGGGTGTGATGGGTCGTGGCGTGGCTGCCAACCGCGGTTAGCGTGCGCCCGAAACGAACGTTCCGACCGTGCGGATGATGATCCCGAGATCGAGCTCGAGCGCGCGGTGCTTCAGGTAGTACAGGTCGAAGCACAGCTTCCGCTGCGCGTCGTCGACGCTCGCCCCGTAGCGGTAGTTGATCTGGGCCCAGCCCGTCAGCCCCGGCTTGATCAAATGCCGTTGCCGGTAGTTGGGGATCTCGTTCGCCAGGCGGTCGACGAACTCCGGCCGCTCCGGCCGCGGGCCCACGATCGACATGTCACCCCGCAGGATGTTCCAGAACTGGGGCACTTCGTCGATCCGCGTTTTCCGCAGAAAGCGGCCGAAGCGGGTGACGCGGCGGTCGTTCCGCACGGCCCACTGGGCGCCGTGGCGTTCGGCGTCGGCCGTCATCGTCCGGAACTTGTAGATGTTAAAAACCCGCCCGTTGAGCCCGACGCGGGGCTGACTGTAGAGGGCCGCCCCTGGCGACTCGAGCTTGATCAAACCCATGATCAGCGGCCACACCGGCAGCGTCAGCGCCAACCCGATCAGGCTGCAGGCCACATCCACGCTCCGCTTGACGACGTCGTACGCCGTTGCTGGGGCAACGTCCGCGAGCACGAACCACTGCGTCCCGATAGCGGCCGCCGGGACCTCGCCCAGCAGCCGTTCCGTGAACGTGGACTGGTCCGTCACGCGGCAGCCTTGCTCCAGGCATGCCAGCATCGCGGCGCCGACGTCCGGATCGTCTGCCAGCTTCGCGTCCACCACGACCTGGTCGATCCGCCCGTCGGCGACGATCACGCCGAGTTGGTCCAGCGTGCCGACGCACGGGCACAGGTAGGGGAAAAAGCGGTCGTTTTCGAGACGGCTGCCGGGGATGAACCGCGAACTGGTCGCGAGCGGGCTGAACGGCTCGGCCGCCACGAGCACGTGGCCGGCGATCCGGTAGTTGGCGCGGTACGCGTGGTGGATCAGCGAGACGAGCTGCCGGACCGACGCCGCCGTCCCGACGCACAGGACGTTCAGGCGGCTTGCGGCGATGAGCTGAAACGCCAGCAACCGCAACGGCAGGGCGATGAGCAACTGTGCGGCGATCACGGCGAGGCCCAGCCACCGCGTCGACGTCGAGTAGAAAAACACGTGAATCGTCGCGAACGCGAGGATGCTGCCCAACCCCAGCGTCAGCCCGGTTCGCACGAGGACTCGACTGCGTGACAGCAAGGCGCGGTGTTCGTATAAGCCGAAGATCAGCCCCGCCACCGTGAAACAGAGCCCGAACGCCAACCCGCTGACCCACGGGCCGACAATCCAGCGGAAGGCGTCCGTGCCCGCGACGAAGGCCGTGAAGAACACCGCCGTCGCCAGCGCAATAACCGCCCAGTCCAATAGCACCCAGAAAAAAGCCGGAATGTGACGCAGCGCCCGGCCGGCCGCTGGCGTGCCCCACGGGGCGTCAGCCATCGTGACGCTGGACGGTCGCGGTGACCCCTCGATGGCCGAGCTTTCCAACGTCGCGTCCGCCACGCGCACTTCCTGCCGACTAGTAGACCCGGGCTTCCGCAAAGGTCATCGGCACCACGGCGCGGCCAGGCCAGTGGCCCGGCAAATGCGGCCGGTGGGCCGGACGGCTTTAATCAATCGCGGGCGGCCCGGCTCCGATAGAAACGTTGGACTGGCGCGACGGCGCCCTGCTGAGAGGCGAACAGCGATGCCCGCACTCCTTTTGCTGCTGATCGCAGTGACCGGCCTGCTCGGTGGCTGCGCGACCGCGCCGCCCCGCGCCTACGACGCGCCGGTCAACCTGGCCGACTTCGCCCGGGAGCTGAAGGTTCCCGACGAAGGCTACCTGTTATTCGCGCGCGCCACCGAAGGCCGTTTCCCGTGTACGTTGGCGGTCAGCAAGCTGACAACGCGGCAAGACCCGTTCGGCTGCGGCGTGATGATCTACGAATGCGGGCTTGAGCCAGCCGAGCAGGCCCGCTGGACGACGACGTTTCGCGGGTCGAACCAGGTCCGCGACCTGGTGTTCCTGACGCCGATCACGCTCCAGCCCGCCGAGGCCGACCGCAGCGCCCGCTGCGTCACGGCCGACCGACTTGGCGCGCCGCTGCTGCTCGAGTACGTCGCGAATCAACTCGGGCCGAACTCGGCCGAGTTGACCGGGATCATCTACGACACGGCGACCTGCGAGGTGCTGGCGACGCTCAACGTTTACCGCGTCCAGACCGACGCGAAGGGCATCGAGCAACCGCCGGGCGTCATCGCGGAAGAGCGCGCGGTGGCCGACGCGCGACCCTTTGACGCCTTCCACCAGGCCCGGGAAGTCTTTCACCAAGCCGCCCGCGCGGCGGTCCAGGAGCTGGTTGCGCTGGACAACCGCCCCGAGCGCAAGGAACAGCATCGCTGGGGTGTGCGCCTGCCGCGCTCCTACGACAGCTATCGCACGGCCATCGACCGGGCCCCCGCCCTGACCGAAGCCTCCGAATAGCAACCGCGACCGCTCAGCCGCTCGTCGGCTGCTGCGCTGGCGCTGCCGAGCTCTGGTTCAGCTCGCTCTTCCACAGTTCCGTCACGTGCGCGAACAACTCTTCCAGCGTGGTCTGTCCCAAAGCAGCCGCCAGCTTGCCCGCGTCTTCGAGCGTGATGACGCCCTGCTCGCGGACGGTGTCGTAGAGCTCCCGCGCCATCGCGCCGGCCGCGATCTTGTTGCGCACTTCCTCGTTCGCGACGAGGACTTCAAAGATCCCCATCCGCCCGCGGTAGCCGGTGTGGCGGCAGTGCGCGCAGCCCCGTCCCAGTGCGAGCGTCGGCTCGCGTCCTTCCGGCATTAGGTGCTGAACTTCGCTGAGCAGCGACTCGTCACGTGTTTCGGACAACGGCTCGCTGCACTTGGGGCAGACGCGGCGGACGAGTGTCTGGGCGATCGCGCCGCGAAAAGCCCGGCCGACGAAATGCGGGTTGGCGCCGAGGGAGATGAGGCTCTCGACGGCGGCCGCCACGTGGGCCGCGTGCGACGTCGCGAGCACGAGGCGTCCGGAGTTGGCCGCGCGGACCAACGCGGCCGCGGTCTCGGCGTCGCGGATCTCGCCGATCATCATCACGTTCGGATCCTGGCGGAGCACGCCGCGCAGCAGCGTGCCGTAGTCCAGCCCGATCCGGTAGTGGACCTCGGACTGGGTGACGCCCGGCAGGTCGTACTCAATCGGGTTCTCGATCGTCACGATCTTGCGTGAGCCGCTCGCGAGCTTGCGCAGCAGGGCATAAAGCGTGGTGGTCTTGCCGGCGCCGGTCGAGCCGGTCACGAGGATCAGGCCGCTGGGCGCCGCGAGCAGGCTTTCGAGCTGCGGCATCTGCGGCTCGAGCAGGCCAAGCTCTTCGATCGACAACAATGCGGTGTCGCGGTCGAGAATCCGCAGCGCCAGGTCCTCGCCGTGATTGGTCGGCAGCAGGCCGACGCGGATGTCCACCTCGCGGCCGTCGATCGCGGTGAGGATATGCCCCTCCTGCGGCCGGCGGCTTTCGCTGACATCCAGGGCGGCCTGGACTTTCACGTGATTGGTAAGCCGGTTGCCATGATCCGGCGGGAGCACGCCTTGCTCGACGAGCTGGCCGTCAAGGCGCAGCGCGACGTGCAGCCCGTCCTTCTGGTAAGTCAGGTGAATGTCGCTGGCCTGCTCGCGGACGGCGGCCGTGCTGATCCGGATCCAGATCTCCGGCGCGTCGAGCCCCTCGAGCGTGAAGTCCTCGGGGCTGATGATCGCCTGCGCGCCGCGGCCGGCGGCTGGCGTGGCGGCGGTGTCTTGCGGGGGTGCTTGTTCGGACATGGATTTTCCCCACTGTCGAGGTCATGGTGATCGGGGAAGGCGCCGACCGGGATCAGTCCGTCGCCGGGCCCCCCGAGTCTTCGTCCGCGCTGGCCTTGACGGCGGCCCGCGCGGCGGCGAGATCGGGGTCGATCGCGGCCAGCCGTGTCAGGCCGACCGTTTCGAATAGCCGTTCGAATGTCGGTCGAACGTTGGCGAGCCGCAGGACGCCATCGTGCTGGCGGACGGCCTTGACGAGCTGCATCAAGCCACCGATGCCGGCGGAGTTGACCGCTGTCACGTCCTTGAAGTCGACGATCACGGCGACGGGGCCGGTGTCAGGCAGGGCGTCGGCGACCGACTCGGCCAGGGATTCGCGGGCCTCCCACGAGAGCTCGCCCTCGGCGTGGACCACGACACTGCCGTCCTGCTGCTCGATTTTCACCGCCATCCGCCGCTTCTCCGCTGGAGTCGACCGGGGCTTCGACGCTTACCGGGAGCCGGACAGCCCACGGAGCCTACGCGGCGCGATTGTAAGCGGAAAATCGGCCACTCGGCGCGCGGTGGCAGATTACGGCGCTGTTACAGGGGATTTGGCTAGGTGGAAGGGGCGTTCTCGGGGTGCTGGTGCTTCAGGCTCAGCCAAGCGCACGATAGGAGGGCGCCGCTCAGAATCAGCAGAAACGCCGTGCCGCCGCTGGGGCCGTAGAGGACCCATTGCCCGCTGCCGGCCGTACAAAGTGCCAGGGCGGCAGCGAACGTCGCCCAGAGAGCCCACCGCCGGCCTTGGCCGATCAGCAGCGCCAAGCCAAAGAACGTGATCCCGATCAGCAGTGCGATGCTTGCCTGACCGATGATCTCGAGCGTTGGCGGACCGCCGCTGGTTGCGCGAAAGATCATCGCGGGCGTCAGGCCCCAGAGCATCAGCGCAAAGCCGAGGGTCACAGCGCTCAGCCGGGTCATGGTCAGAAAGCGTTCACCGACCGTAGGTTGCCTGATCGCCATGCCCTTGCCACCAATCGGTTGACGTGCCTGCTGCGACTCCGCCCTTGTCATCGGCGGGGCGGGTTGGTGGGGTGAGTAAAAGGTCGGCGGGAGCGTGGCCGCTGTGGGGTTACTTGGAAAGCTGCTCGTCTGCGCGGTCCAGGGGTTGGCCGCAGGCGGCGCAGTAGTTCGCGACCCGCCGATTCAGAAATCCGCATTTTCGGCAGGGGATCGGAGTCGGCTTTTCGGACGTTGGCGTCGAGCGTGACGAAAAGCTGCTGAGGATCGCCGCCCCGAGCAAGGCCACGCCCACGATCATGATCAGCAGGATGATGCTGAAGGGGCCCACCGCCATGGCTGGACGTCCTTTCCACGCGGGTTCGGGCGGCGATCGCGACGGGCGATCGAGCGGCCGCGTGCTCGCGTGAGTTTAGTCGCTGGGCGGCTGTTCAGCAGCGGGAATCACGCTACTATGCCCGGTTTCGGCGTGAAAGAAGGGACTGATGGCAGGATTAGGTGTCAATATCGACCACGTAGCGACGCTGCGGCAGGTGCGGCAGACGGACGAGCCCGATCCCGTCTGGGCGGCGGTCGAGGCCGAGCTGGGCGGAGCCGACGGGATCACGTTTCACCTGCGTGAGGATCGGCGGCACATCACGGATCGCGACGCGGAACTGCTCAAGCAGACCGTCGCGACGAAGCTGAACATGGAGATGTCGCTGGCCCCGGAGATCGTGAAGATCGCGCTGCGGCTCCAGCCGACGCAGGCGACGCTGGTGCCGGAGCGGCGGGCGGAGCTGACGACCGAGGGGGGGCTCGACGTGGTCAAGCTGAGCCGCCGGCTCAAGCCGGTCGTCAAGCAGCTCCGGGAAGCCGGCGTCGTGACGAGCGCGTTCATCGAGCCGCTGCCGGAGCAGATTGATGCGGCGCTGGCGTGCGGCTTCGACGCGATCGAGCTGTGGACCGCGGGGTACACCGATGCGCCGACGATCGAGAAGAAGAGCGCGGCGCTGCGCGACCTGGTCGACGGCGTCGCCCGCGGGCAGGTCGGCGGCATGGTGGTGCACGGCGGGCATGGGCTGACCTATCGCAACATCGGCCCGGTGGCGCGGATCGACGGGTTCAGCGAGTTCAACATCGGCCATTCGATCGTGGCGCGGGCCGTCCTGGTCGGGTTGCGGGCGGCGGTGCAGGAGATGAAGGCCCTGATTACGCGGGCCACGCCGCAGGCGGTGATCGTCGACCACGCGCCGCTCTCCGAAAGCGAGTTCGTGTTCGAGGATGAGCCAACCGAGTAGTCCCGGGCATCCGGGGGAGCACTCCCTGGCAGCGTAGGTTCTTTGATGGCCATCCACCCGACCGCCGTGGTTGACGCGAGCGCGGAGATCGACGCTTCGGCCGAGATCGGCCCGTACGCGATCGTCGAGGGCGGCGTGCGGATTGGCCCGGAGTGCTGGCTGGCACCGCACACCTTCATCGGCCCCGGCACGACGTTGGCCGCCCGCGTGCAGGTGCACCCGTTCGCGGTGGTCGGGCATGTTCCGCAGGACCTCGCCTTTCGCGGCGAGCCGAGCTTCACCGAGATCGGCCCCGACACGATTATCCGCGAGCACGCCTCGATCCACCGCGGCACGGTGCCCGGCAGCACGACGGTCATCGGCGCCCGCTGCTTCCTGATGAGCACCGCCCACGTCGCTCACAATTGTCGGATTGAAGACGATGTGAAGATCGCGACCGGCGCCATGCTCGGCGGCCACGTCTCCGTTGGCCGCGGGGCGTTCCTGGGAGGCAACAGCGGGGCTCACCAGTTCGTCCGCATCGGGGCCTTCGTGATGCTGGCCGGCAATGTCGCGGTCGTCTCCGACGTGCCGCCATTCATGATCGCGGCGCTGGCCGGGGTCGTGGGGCTCAACATCGTGGGCCTGCGGCGGAACGGTTTCGCCCGCGCGGCCCGCGCCGAGCTTCAGCAGGCCCACCGCCTCCTCTATCGCAGCGGGTTGCATTTTCCAGCCGCCATCGCCAAGCTGCGCGACGCCGTGCAGACGGATGCCGGGCGGGAACTGCTCGCGTTCGTTGAAGTTGAGTCGAAACGCGGCTACCTGCGTGGTGCGGCCCGCCGCCGGGCCAGGCCCGCGACGCCCGAGTTTGATGGGGAATGACGATTGAAGGTCTTGGTAGCTCCCGACAAGTTTCGCGGCTCGTTGACCGTGGACGAGGTGGTGGCCGCGATGACGGCCGGCATTCGGTTGGCTTTGCCGGAGGCCGAGATCGAGTGTTGCCCGCTGGCCGACGGCGGTGACGGTGCGGGCGAGATCATCGCCCTGCACCTCGGCGCCCAGCCCCGGACGACCACCGTCCGCAACCCCGTCGGCGAGTCCGTCAGCGCCCGCTGGTGGCTGACCCCCGACACCAAGACCGCGATCATCGAGATGGCCGAGGCCTCCGGCCTGCGGCTGATCAAAGACTACCAGCGCGACCCGCTGCGGACCTCGACCTACGGCACCGGCCAGCTCATGCGGGCGGCGCTCGACGCCGGGGCGCAGCGCCTGCTCGTCGGCGTCGGCGGCTCGGCCACGATCGACGGCGGCAGCGGCGCATTGCAAGCGCTGGGCTGGCGATTCATGCGTTCAGGGCGCGGCGAGATCGAACAGCCGCTCTCCGGCGGCGACCTCGCGAACATCGCCAGCATCGCCGCCCCCCGCGAGAAGATCGCCGCCCAGGTCTCGGTTCTCTGCGACGTCGACAGCCCGCTGCTCGGCGAGGTCGGCGCCGTCCGCATGTTCGGGCCGCAGAAAGGGCTGAAGCCAGGCCGGATCACCGAGTTCGAGACCGGGCTGAAGCACCTGGCATACCTCCTCAGTCCCTACCTGCCCGTCGGCGCCACGAGCCTGCCCGGCAGCGGGGCGGCTGGGGGCTTGCCGCTGGGCCTGCTCGCCGCCGGGGCATCGATGCAGCCGGGATTCGAGTTCATTGCCCGCCAGGTCAAGCTCCGCGACCGCGTCGGGGCGGCCGACGTCGTCCTGACCGGCGAGGGTCGCTTTGACGAGCAGTCCCTCCGCGGCAAGGTCGTCGGCGGGGTGGCCGGTGTGGCATCCGAGGTCCAGACGCCCGTCGTCGCGTTCGTGGGCGCCGCCGCGGAATCCGCCCGCCTCACCTCCTATCAGCGTGGCCAGACGCTCGGCCTGCGGGACGTGGTCCCAATCACCCCGCCCGGCACGCGGTTGAACGACGCCCTCACCGCGGCCGCCGAGAACCTGACCGCCTCGGTTTTTAACTATTTCAAAGCCTGGGAGCAGGCCTCCTCGTCCTGAATCGCATCCCCGCGGGCCGTAATATCTTTAGCAATCGTGCCCTAACCGCTTTGGCCCCCAGACGGTACCATTTGATTCACGATGAAGAACATCCGGAAATCCCTGCTGAGCAACCGCGTGATCCGCCTGCTGTCGAGCGTGACGTTCGGCGTGAGCCTGCTGGCTGTGATCCTCGTTTACGCCTCGATCGGTTCGGCGCTGCCGCAGGCCCGCGGCGCGATCGAGATGACGGAGATGGAGTACTTCCATCACTGGGTCTTCGCGGTCCTGATCGTTTTGTTTTGCGTGGCGCTGACGCTGGCGACGCTGCTGCGGGTGCGGTGGCGGGTCGACAACGCGGGTGTGCTGATCGTCCACACGGGGCTGCTGACGCTGACCGGCGGCGCCCTGGCATACTTCGCCGGCAAGGTCGAGGGTGACGTCTTCCTCGCCTCGCCGCACCTGAAAATTTCGATGCCCGACGACCGCGTCGTCGACAAGGTCCTAGCGCTGCCGGGAGAAAGCTGGTCCACGACCGCGCCGGCCCTCGGAGGGGCGGTCAGCGTCGCGGTGACCGACGTGTCCGCGGGGCCCGTGCAGCCGGCCGCACGCGTCGACGCGCGCATCCAGGTCGGCGGCGCCACCCGCACGGTCACCTTGACGCCGGACGATCCTCCGGAACCACTGGCCGGCGGCTTGACGGTCGCCTTCGAGCCGGCCACCACGCAGACCCACTTCTACGACGATCACCAGCCAACCCTTTACATCCGCCGCGGCGACGAGGGCGACTGGGACGCGATCGACATCGCGGGCCTGCCGGCCTTCCGCGAACGTTTCCTGCCCAGCGCCGGGCCGATCCTCGATGCCAACGGCACACGGGTTCGCGCGCACCGGATCACGCCCGCGCTGAACCTCGGCCCGCTGGCGCTGCCGACCGGCTGGTTCGAAGCCTGGCGCATGCCGGTCAGGGTCGACGCCGCCGAACGGCCCTTTGACATCACGATCAACGGCTATCTGCCGTATATCCGGGGATCGATCACGCTCGCGGCCGACGGAGCCGCCCGCCTCAATCCCGCCGTCAACATTCTGCCCGAGTCCGCCGGCCGGGTCGCGCCGCAGGCGCTGTTCGCGTTCGACCCCGCCCGGGCCTATACCCTGGCTGGCCCGATCCCGGTCGAGTTCCGCTGGCTGGAAGATCCCGGGTATCTCGACGCCTGGCGCCAGCCCCTCGCGGGCACGCACGAGCTCGCCGTGACGACGACCGAACCGGCGACCCAGCAGCGGCTGGCTGTTGCGATCGATAGCCCGGCAGCAATTCCAGGCACCGATTACGTCGTCGAGCTCATCGAAGTGATCCCGGAAGGCGAGGTGGACGCGGCCGGCTTCCGTGGCGCCATCACCCCGCTCGCCCGCGTCCGGGTCACGCGCGGCGACCAAACTTTTACCCGTGTCCTGCCGCAGCGCTTCCCGAACCTCGCCCGCGACACGAACGCCGCCGGCGAATCGGCGGGCCAGAAGCTGCTCGACCCGAATATCGAGCTCCGCTTCCGGACCGCCGCGCTCGGCTCGGTTGTCCTGCTGGCGACGCCAGGGCCGGACGGAAACGCCGACCTGCACATGGCACAGTACCGCACCGATGGCAGCGTGGTCGTGCGGGCGGTCACACGGGACGAACGCATCCCGATCCGCGGCGGGTCGCGGCCGATGTACCTGACCGTCACCGGCGTCTTCCCGCGCGCCGTCGAGGGCATGCACCCGATTGTCGAGCCGGTGAACCGCCGCCGGCCGAACGTCGCCCTCCGTAGCATGTCGGCCATCCACCTCGACATCGTCGGACGCGGGCCGCTGGCGGGCTGGCGCACGCAGCGGTGGCTCTTGTTCAGCCCGTACCTCAACGTCGACACCCGGCCGCTGACGCTGCAACCGCCGAACAGCGAGACGAGTTGGACCTTCCAATACGGCCGCCAGCGTCACGACCTCGGTGCGACGCTCGCACTGCGGCAGCTCGACACGACGATGTTCCCCGGTGAGATGCAGCCGACCGCCTGGCGGAGTGAGTTCCGCTACCGCCCGCATGGCAGCGACGAGACGCGCGAGGGCGAGGTCTACACGAACGAAACTTATCGTGTCGGCGCGTGGACGCTATTTCAAAGCGGGGCCGACAACGAGCGGCGCTGGGAGTGGTCGATCCTCGGCGTCGGCAACCGGCGCGGCATCAATCCGATGATCATCGGGTCGATTCTCGTGACCGTCGGGTTGCTCTATGCGTTTTACGTCAAGCCGATCATCCGCCGCCGCCAGGGCGCCGCCCGGCAGCCGGCGCCGCGCACGACCGCGACCGACCAGCCCGCGACGCCGGCCGTCGAGCTCGCCAGTCCGAAGGAGCACATCGGTGTCTAAGCGCTTGCTCGCTCTCTCGCTGCTGATCGCCGCTGCCTCCGGGGCGGCCGCACCGGCAGCAGCGTTCACACCCGATCCCGCTGCGGTCACGCTCGACCAGGAGGTCGACTACACGCTGGCCCGCCTGATGGTGGCGCTCGACCGCAACCGCCACAAGACGCTCGACTCGTTCGCCCGCGAATCGTTCTCGGCGCTCTACGGCGAAGACCACTTACCCGGACTTTCTCCGCTCGGCAGCCTCTTCGAATGGCTTTTCAACCGCGAGGCGTACCTCGACCAGCCGGTGTTGAAGATCCGCCCGCTCGGGCTGCGCTACGAGTTCACGGCTCACATGCCACCCGAGACGCGGCAACGAGTCCTCGACACGAAACTCATGACGCTCCGCGAGTACGCCGACCCCGTCGTCCAGGACCTGATCCAGCAGTACGAGCCACGCTTCGACCTTGTTTCCGCCATCCGCAAGGTCCGCGAGGCCGAGCGCACCGGCTTCCACCTCAACCGCGTGCTCAACATCGTCCCCGCCCCGCAGGGCGATGAGCGCAGCGCGTGGCACACGCCGGCCGCCGCCGTCGCGACGCTGATGGCCAACGACCCGACGCACGCCAACCTGCCGGCCGCGCTCGGCGAGCCGATCCCCGGCCTGACGCCGCAGCAGGCCCAGTTCATCGCCCGGCACTGGGCGGGGCTGCGGGCAGCCTGGCTCAGCCGCGATGCTGAGGCAGTGCAGACGCACCTCGATAAGCTCGCGGCCGGCCTGCCCGAGATCGCCCCCGCCGGCGTCTACCCGAGCGCCGCCCAGCGGGCGGCCGAGGCGAAGTACTACGCCATGGGCAAGTTCACCTGGGGATGGGTGATCTACTTCGCGGCCACGTTGTTCGCGGTCGGCAGCCTGATCACGCGCTGGCGGTGGGTGCAGGTGGTGACGATGGTGCTGCTGCTGGCGGCCGCCGGCCTGCACGCGTACGGGCTCGGGCTGCGGTGGTACATCCTCGGCCGGATCCCGGTCGCGAACATGTTTGAAGCGGTGGTGGCGTCGGCGTGGATGGGAATCGTCGCGGCGCTGGTGTTTGAGCTGTTCCTGCGAACGCGGGTCTTTCCGATTGCGGCGGGCGCGGCGGGCTTCTGTGCGTTGATCGCCGGGCAGTTCGTGATTCCGGGCGGCGGCACACTGACCGCGATCGTCGCGATCCTCGACGACATCATGCTGCGGATCCACACGACGCTGATCATCTTCTCATACGCGTTAATCTTCCTGGCCGCCGTGATCGCGATCGTCTACCTGGCGGTCTACTACCTCCGCAACGCGCCAGCGCGGGCGGCCGAGATGGGCTTCACGAGCGCGGCTGGCGGGCTGGTGTTGCTGGCGATGCTCCCGGTGGTGTTCACGAGCCCGGCGGCGTCGGCCAGCTACACGAAGGTCGCGCTGGCGGCGCCGTTGTTCGGCGGCGCGGGGCTGTTGCTGGCGATCGGGACGATCGTGGCGCTGCTGCGGCGGACCTCCGGCCCGATCATCGGGCTGCTGACGATCCTGCTGCTGGTCAGCTCGATTCTGGCGAACGGCAACTACGAGTTCATTCGGCTGTGCGGACTCGTGGGGCTCATCGGCGGGCTCGTCTGGGGGGGGCTGATGCTGCTGGGCGTTCGGCGGCAGGGCGCGGCCACGCCGCCGTGGGAGCAAGAGCAGGAGCAGGAGGCGTTCGGTGGTCCGGGCGGCGGCGGCGGCCTGCTGCAGCGGCCGGTGCTCGCCGGCGGGCTGCCCGGCGATCGGCTCGACCGCGCCGACAACTCGCCGTTAATCCAGCAGATCGACTGGGCGCATTTGATCCTGCTGAACATGGCCTTCGTGCTGTTGTTCGTCGGCGTGATCCTGGGGGCCGTGTGGGCGGACTACTCGTGGGGCCGGCCGTGGGGCTGGGACCCGAAAGAGACGTTCGCGCTGAACACCTGGATCATCTACGCGATCCTGATCCACGTGCGGTTCATCGTGCGGAACAAGGGGCTCTGGACAGCCTGGCTGTCGATCATCGGCTGCCTGATGATGCTGTTCAACTGGATCTTCGTGAACTTCTTCATCGTCGGGCTGCACAGTTACGCTTAGGATCGCGGCATGCGGCCGCTTTGCTCCGTTGCGATGATGTTACTGCTGGCCGGGCCCGCTGCGCAGGGTGCGGGGCCGGCCGCGGCCGGCTTTCCGCAGGCGGTTTCCCAACGACAACTGGATGCCTCGCGTGCGATCGTCGTGTCAACGCAGGATGATGAGCGCGACGAGAGGACAACGGTCGCGCTGGTCCCGCAGATCGGCGGCGGGGTGCTGCTCGTCGCAGCGGCAAAGGGCGCAGCCAACGAGCCCTTACAGCTGCTCGCGCGCGAGGTCCTGACCGACTGGTCGGTCGAGGGCCTGCAACCGGCCGCGCTGCATGCGAAGCATGGGGCAACCGCCGTCCTGCACAGCCGACACAACGTGGCGCTGCTGACGCATGTCGAGCAAGTGCGCTCGGGCGGCGAGCCCGAGGTGCGCTTCGCCTATCCGCCGGAGCAGACGCTGGCGCCGGGCGCGATCCGCGACGATCCGGAACACGTGCCGCGCATCCTCGTGGCGGCCGCCGTCGACGAAACCGTCTGGTTTCTCGATTCGACCGGTGATCTCGTTCGCTGGCGCCCCGTCGCGACGGGGCCGGCAGCCGAGCCGGACAGCGCGGAGCGCTTTGAGCCTACCCGGCAGGCGATCGTCTTGACTGCCGCTGCCGCGAATTGGTTCGCGTGGACCGCCGGGCCCCAGATCGCGCTTCTGCGATTGAGCGCGGGCCCGCCCCGCGGGCTGCCCGGTCCACTGCCGACGCGGGTGCTTGACGCAGGCCCGACGCTGTTATGGCCGGACCGGATCGCGTTTCCATCCGAGGATGCGGACGGCTTCGTGGTCGGCCCGCTGCCGGAGTTGATCAGCCCGGCCACCGCGGCAGTCTTTGGCAAGGGGCGCGCGGTGCTGATCGCCGGTACGCCGCGGGGTGAACTTTACGCCTGGGAGCTGCCGGGTCGAAGGGAGCGCTGGCGGCAGCCGGTGGCCGAGGCCGGGCCGTGGCGCGAGGTTCAGATCCTGCCTGCCGGAACCGGGGCGCAGCCGCTCGCGCTCGCGTGGCAGGCGGCGGCCGGCCTCGTGCTGGATCCCCGCAGCGGTGCGGAACGGGCCCGCTTTGCGCCGCCCGCGGGCGCGCGTTACACGGCCGTGCTCGCGAATGGGCCGCGGATCATCGCGGCTACGATGCAGGGCGAGGCCGCCGCCGCCGCTCACGGGATCGAGCTTTTCACGCTGCGAGACGCGGACTCGGGACTGCTATTAGAGCGGGACACGCATACCCTGCCGGCCGGCGGGCCGGTGCAGCGGATTCTGTCGCTGGACGCGCAGCAGCTCTTGCTGATCCGCGCTCGAGCGGTCACGCTGCTGCGCCTCCCCGGGGACCTGTGAGCCCGCGGGCAACGCGTAGCTTCAGCGAGTGAATCATGGACGGAAATTTGCCCTGCCACCTCGTCGACGCCTTCACCGCCCAGCGTTTCCGCGGCAACCGCGCGGGCGTCGTGCTCGCGGCTGACACCCTGAAACCCGAGCAAATGCAGTCACTCGCGGCCGAGGTCGGCGCCAGCGAGACCGCGTTCCTGTCGCGCCTCAACGACCTGCACCAGCCCGTTCGCCTGCGCTGGTTCACGCCGACGCAGGAGGTGGATTTCTGCGGGCATGCGACGCTGGCAGCCGCTCATGTGTTGTCGACGGTCGGCATCTGGCCTCCGGACAGCGCGCCGACCGACGCCACCCTGCTGTTCGAGACGAACGCCGGCACGTTGACGCTCTTTTCCGAGAAGGAAGCCACGCCGGACGCGACGGCCTGGTGGCTGGCAATGCCGCCGGGCGCGGTGACACGCGACACGAGCCGCCACAAGCCGCTCCTCGAAGCGCTGGGCCTGCAGCCGGACGAACTCGTCGACAATCTCGCGCCGATGCGAACACGCGACCAGGACGTCATCTTGCTGGTCAAGCAGTTCCGGCGGCTCGTCGAGCTGCAGCCCGATCACAGCCGCCTGGCGGCGTGGTCGCGGCAGTTCGGCGTGCGCGGGGTGCTGGTGAGCACGACGCAGACGCTCAGCCCGTCGGTCGCGGCCCAGTCGCGCTTCTTCGCGCCGGCCGCCGGCGTTCCCGAGGATCCCGTGACCGGCAGCGTCCACGGGCCGCTGGGCCTGCTGCTCGTCGCGCACGGGCTGGTGCCGTTCGAGCGTGGCCGGGCGGTGCTCGACTGCGTGCAGGCGATTCCCGACGGGCGGGCGGGGCTCGTTCGGCTGCTCATCACGGAAGAGAACGGCGCGAAGTCCGTGGCCCTGGGCGGGGCGTGCATCACCACGCTGCGGGGTGAGATCACGCTCTAAGCGCCGGCGTGTCAGCGACCGACCGCTTCGGCCTCGCCGGTGGTGAAAGCCGGGGCGGTGGGTCGGGCGCTCACCGCGTCGACGATCGCTGCGACGAGCCGCACCATGTCAGCCATGCCGGCCAGATCGAGCCGCTCCCAGTCGTCGACGGGCCGGTGGTAGTCGTCGTGCAATCCGGTGAACGGGAAGAGCCACGGGGTCTCGGCGTCGCGGAAGGGCTGGAAGTCGCTAAGCCCGGGCAGCGGCTTGTCGAGCGTGATAGCGATGTCGGCGGCCGTCGCCGCTTGCGTGACGATTTCTCGCAGGCTGTGACCGGAGTCAACGCCGTAGACTTCGATCGGTTTGCCGTAGCGGCGCCCGGCCATGTCGAGGTTGATCATCAGGTCGAGCGACGCGAGCTCGTCCGCAAACTCGCGCACGAAGTGCCGGCTGCCGAAGAGGCCCAGCTCCTCACCGCCGAAACCGACGAAGAGCAGATGGAACGGGCGCGCGCGGCGGGCGCCGAGCTGCCGGGCGAGCTCGAGCATGACGGCTGTCCCCGAGGCGTTGTCGTCCGCGCCGTTGAAGACCCGCCGCCGCCAGTCGCCGCCGGTGGTGGCTTGGCCGACGTGGTCGTAGTGGGCACCGATCAGGATCATGCGGTCGGTCGCGACGGTCGCCGGCAAATGCGCGCAGATGTTGTAGGCCCGCAGCGGCCCGCGCACCAGGCCAGGCTGGAGCGTGAGCTCGGCTGCGTTCATCGCCCGCAGGGCCGCGGCGGTCGCCGGCGTCACTTGGGCGACCGGAATCCGCAGCGGCCGCTCGAGCGACAGGTGGAAGGGGTAGAGCGGCCGCACGCCGGGTTCGTCGTTGCGGTCCACGATGAGCACCGCCCGGGCGCCGGCCTCTGCAAACGGCGTGACGGCCTCGTCCAGAGCATTGCGCA
Organism: uncultured Planctomycetales bacterium; assembly: GCA_964499235.1. GTDB lineage: Bacteria > Planctomycetota > Phycisphaerae > UBA1845 > Fen-1342 > JAFGRR01. The sequence continues at coordinate 28,991 of CAZCKC010000010.1, forward strand.
ACGAGCGCAGCCAGCCGCGCGTCTGCGGCCGAGCACTATCACGCAGATCAAGCTCGAGCAGGACGATGCGGCCGGAAACGTTGGGCGGCGTGCCGCGCTCGGCCCGCGTAATCTCGACCAGTTCGCTCGCCGGCACGCCGCCGGGCGCGCTCCACGGTAGCGGCGTCCAGTCGACCCCGAGCGCGAAGGTCTTCGCGGACCCGGCCAGCCCCAGCCGCGCGCCGGCCGGGATGAGCTGCGTTGCCGCCCGCGCGTTGAACGCCTGCCAGTAACTCCCGGCCGGCTCCCAGACCCGGCCGCCCGCGGCCCGGAGCTCGCGCGTTAGGAAGAGGGCGGCCGCCTGCGCGCCAGGCGTGCCGGTCATGCGGCCGCGGAGTTCGTCGTGGGCGAGATACTGCACGTCTGCGAGCAGTCGAGTGCGGACGTCATCGGCGCGGGCGGCCGCGACGGCGGCCAGGCTCGCGAGGAACAGCACGCCAAGCTTGAACCGAACACCAACACGCATCAGGTCGCGGCTTCGTGGGTGGTGAGCAATTGCGCCAGCCGCACGCTGCTGACGAGGTCGCGCTGGTTATGTTCGACCACCCCTCGCAGCGGCCGGGCATTCCCCGTCTTGATGAAATGGTGGAAGAGATCCGGGGCGTCTGCGCCGGGCACGTCGCCCACACGGGATTGCTGCAGGATGTGCCGCTCGAGCGTCTCCAGCCGACAGTTCGGCAGCGTCCCCCGCCAGCGACGCCGGGCGGCATGCAGGAGATCCCAGTGCGCGGCCACGGGTGGCAACGACGTGCGATGGACCACCGCGCGGTCACGCAGGAACGGCTCGTCAAAGCTGCGGCCGTTGAACGTGATCCACACGTCGCGTGCTGCGATCCAGCTTGCAAGAGCCGCCAGAATCGCACTTTCCTCGGGATAATCGCGCACGAGCCACTGCTCGACCTGCAACGGCCAGGTGTCGAGCGCCACGGCCCCAACCAGGAAAACGGGCGTTCCCGCCAGCCCGCCGGTCTCGATATCGACCACGATGCAGCGCCGCCAGTCGAGGGGGGTCGGCTCGGCATCGTTGGCGGTGAACCGGCACCAGCCGCGACACTCAAATTGCTCGCGCCTCAGGCCGTGCGCAGGACAGATTTCGTCAAACGAGCGCTGAATCCGCCAGCAGGCGCCAGCCGATGAGTCGCAGTCTGCGCCGCCGACGATCGCGGCTAGCGTCGCCCGTGTGGCTGAAGCCGACACTGGCGGGGCCGCGGCCGGTGGCGCTGCTCGCGTTCGCGCTCGTCGCAGGCGGTCTAGTTTTTCGGAGAGCCCATCCATGGCGAGCGGCCTGTCACTTTGCGGGCGATTGGCTGGGGGCGGCGTTCAGCTGTTGCGGCACCGGCGCCGGCGGCTTCAGCAGCCGGGTGCTCCACGCCGCGAGCATGACCGCGAGGCCTAGCAGGACCGCGCCCAGCGTCTGGTGCAGCGTCGTCACGATCACGTCGCCCATCGAGGCCGTCCCCGGTGCGGCCTGCCCGCCATCGACGGCGGCATAAGCACCGAGCCCAAAGGCGAGTTGGACCGTGATCAGCACGAGCACCGCGATCCCCAGGCGATGCAGCACCCGGTGGTGCGGGTAGAGGCCCCACGCCCGGGCGCCGGCCGCGATCGCCACCAGCATCACGATGATCGCAAACGTGATGTGTCCGGTTAGAAGCTGGCTGACCCAGCCTGCGTCGACCGCGGCGGCTTCGCTCATCAAGTGCCGCACGGCCGCGCCGAGCGCAAGCTGAAACACTAGCACGCCGCAAAGCAGCAGCGCCAGCACGCGTTCCGTCTTGGCGGCCGGAACTCGCTCGGTCGCGGTGCTGCGCTGCCAGCTGTTCGATAAGCCGACGGCCAGGAACACGAGCAGGCCGAAGAAAACCTGCCCGAGAATCCCGTGCATGATGGCGTAGGTCAGGTTCGGCGCGGTGGCGCTTGGATCGGTGGTCCAGGTCAGGTAACCGGTCACGCGGAGCCCGCCCAGCACGCCCTGGAAGATAACCAGCGCCAGTGCGGTCCAGCCGAGCCAGCGCAGTCCCGTGCCCTTTCCGAAGAAGTGCAGGTAGAACGCCAGCACCAGCGTTACCAAGCCGACCAGCGAGCCGATCAATCGGTGAGCGTGCTCGAAATAGATCCCGCCCGTCATCTTCGAGAGCGGGTAAAGGAACATGAAGTAGCCCTCGGTGTTGGGCCAGTCGACGACCGCCAGCCCGGCATCGAAGCCGGTAACGGTGCCGCCGACCATGATCAGCAGCAGCGTCGCGAACGCGTTGACCTTCGCGAAGTGCCCCAGCCAATTGCGTCGCTCGCGTGCCGGCGCCCCGATGGCGCCGAGCAGCCCGCCGAGCGTCATGAGCGCCGTGGAGGCGACGAGCGTGCCCGGAACCCAGATCGCCGCGTTTCGCAGCGTCATCTGCATCGATTCGCCCTTCAGAACGCTGCCAACAATCATCAGGTTGACGACGCCCGCGATCACGCCCGCCAACGCGGCGTCCCGCCACGGGCTGAGCCCGTAACGGCCGGCCAGCGCCCCGCCGAAAAGCATCGCGATCAGCAGGCCGATAAACAGAGCGGGCGAGCCGACATGGGCGGCCGTCGTCTCGCTACCGAGATCCGCCAGGCGAACGGCGAAGCCGAGGCCCCACATCGCGACGGCGGTCGCGAAACCGCTGGTCAGGACGGCCCCCCACGAGACGCGGCTGGCGGCGACGGCATCTGGACGGGCGGCAAACCGTCCGGCGGAAATGTTGGTGGTGACGCTCATGAGGCTGCTGATGAACTCCTGTCGGCGGGCTGGCGTAGCGGCCGGCACCTATCAACAGATGGTACGAAAGACAGGCGGGATCTGGTTCTCCCGCTCGCCGCGCCGGACTACAATAGCGTAGTTTTATTGGAGAGTCATTTGTCCCACGCCGCTAACCCCGCCGACGCCACCACGCCCAGTAAAAAGCATGAAAGCCGCGGCACGCTCGGAACTTATCTCGAGCTGACGAAGGCCCGTCTGTGTGCGCTGGTCCTCGTCACGACCGCCGTCGGCTTGTGGGTCGCGGCGCCGAGCCCCAGCCCGATGTTGGTGGTTCTCACGCTTTTGGGGACCGGCTTCGCGGCTTTTGGCGCCAATGCACTCAACCAGTGCCTCGAAGAGCGGCGTGACGGGCTGATGCAGCGAACCTGCGAGCGCCCGCTGCCATCCCGACGCATTCCGCGCCTCAATGCCTGGGCGGTGTCGCTCGCGCTGGCCGTCGCGGGGCCGGTGGTGCTCTGGATCGGCGTCAACCCGCTGGCGGCCGTGCTGGCGCTGCTGACCGAGATCCTGTACCTAGCCGTCTACACGCCACTAAAGCCGCGAACGCCGCTCAACACGCTGGTCGGCGCAGTGGTAGGGGCGCTGCCGCCGATGATCGGCTGGGCGGCCGCCCGGGGTCAGCTCGACCTCGGCGCGTGGCTGCTGGCGCTCATTCTCTTCCTCTGGCAGATTCCGCACTTCCTCTCGCTGGCGTGGCTCTATCGCGAAGACTACGCCCGCGGGGGCTTTCGCATGTTGCCGTCCGTCGATCCGCACGGCCGCCTGACCGGCAACCTCGTGGTGCTCTACGCCCTGGTGCTGATCCCGGTCAGCCTGGCGCTCACGATCACCGGCCTGGCGGGGCCGTGGTACGCCATGGCCGCACTGGTGCTCGGGCTCGGGCTGCTGGCGGCCGCGGTGCTGTTTTTCTGGCAGAAGCGGGATCGGGATGCTAAGCGGGCGTTCCTGGCCAGCGTGATCTACTTGCCGCTGCTGCTGGGCTGCCTGGTGGCCGACCGGCGGGTGCCGCCGCCGCCGGCGTCTGAAACGTCAACCTGGGCAACGCAGGCCACGACCGTCAACTGGACGCTGGAACGCATTGATCCGCAATCCGCTTCCGAATCCACGCAGTAATACACCGTGCGCGACACCCCTCCGTCCGAACGTATGCTCACCTTCCGCAGCGGCGGTTGGGTGCTGCTGCTGGCCGGACTGATCGCGGTCGGGATCGTCACCGCGTGGCTGGTGATCCGCGTGCCGCAGTTTGCCCGGCTCACCGGCGTCGGCGACACGGTCAACGTCGAGAGCTACGGCTTCGACCTCTCGAACCTGGCCGCGCCCCGCGAGTTGCTGGTCGCCGGCGGCTTCAAGAAGGACGGGCTCCCGCGGCTGGTCGAGCCGCAGTTCCTGACCAGCGATCAGCTGCCCGCGCTGCGCAAAGCGCTCCGCAGCCAGCACGTGGGCAAGCCGGTGGCCGGCGAGGAGCTCGTGATCGGCGTGGTGATCGACGGCGTCGCCCGGGCGTACCCGACGCGGATCCTGGCACTGCACGAGGTCTTCAACGACACCCTCGCGGGCACGCCGATCGTCGTGACCTATAACGGGCTCTGTGACAGTAGCGCGGTCTTCGAGCGCGCGGTGGCCGGCGCGGTCCGCGACTTCGGCGTGAGCGGGCTGCTGCTGAACTCGAACCTGCTGATGTACGACCGCCAGGCGGAACCAGCGGACGAGAGCCTCTGGAGCCAGCTCGGGATGGCCGCGGTCAGCGGGCCGCTCGCCGGGACAACGTTGACGCCGCTGCCGATCCAGGTGGTGCCGTGGAAGGTGTGGCTCGACCGGCACCCCGACAGCGACGTGCTGCTGCCGCCGACGTCGCAGTTCCGCCGCTACAAGAAGGTCTCCTACGGCGTCTACTACTCGGTCGGCAAAGTGCAGTTTCCGATCGCCGAGACACCCGATGCGGCCGCGCTGAAACCGATGGCAAAGGTCGTGGCGCTGCAAACCGGCGGCGCGTGGCAGGCCGTGGCGATTGCAGCGCTCACGGCGCACGGGGCGTGGGAACTGCCCGGCGCCCAGGAGGTTTCGCTGGTGGCGGAATCCGTGCCGGAGACGGCCTGGCAGGATGCGAAGCCGCCCATCCTGCCCACCGTGTATGCTCGCTGGTTCGCCTGGAATGCGTTCCAGCCCCAGGCCCCCCTGATCACGCCAACGATCGCCGAGTGACTGTTTGCGGGGGGGACCTAGCCGCCGGCGCCGGCCGTCGTGACCAGCAACACGAGAAACAGCACGATCCACACCACGTCCAAAAAGTGCCAGTAGGCGGCCATGTACGTGACGCCCTGGTGGTTTTTCGCGGTGTAGCGGCCACGGGCGGCCTTTAGCGTCACGATGCCCAGCGGAATCAGCCCGCCGATCACGTGGGCGGCGTGAAGTCCGGTGAGGAAGAGGAACGCGCCGGCATAGAGCGGCCGCGGCGTGTCGCCTTCCATGAGCTGCTGGTACGCGCCGATCATCGGCAGCCAGGCGATGGTCTGCATGAGGAGAAAGCCGATTGCCAGCGCGAACGTGACAACCGACGTGATGGCCAGGGCGCGCGCCTTGCCGGCCCGGGCGGTGACGAGGCTGATCTGGACGACGATGCTGGTGGCGAGGATCAGCAGCGTGCTAAGCCAGAGGATGTTCGGCAGCGGGGGGACGCCGGCCGGCGGCCAGTCTTCCTGCTGATAGCGGACGATGACGAAGCCGAGGATGCTGGCGGTGAAGAGGACGCCGAGCGAGGCGAGCAAAAGCGCCATCAGCAGCCCGCCGGCCGACCAGTTGGAGAAGAGGTCGCCGCCCGATCCGGGCTCGACCGACTCGTCGGCATTGACGGGGCGCTCCGGCTCGGTCGGCGGCGGGCCCGTCATTCGGCGGTTTCCAACGGATTACCCTGCCGCTCGAAGCCCGGGGCGACTTGCTCGGGGTTCGCCTGGCGGAACTCGACGATGTTCGGATCGTACTCGGCGCGGTCGAGCAGCGCGAAAAAGACGAACAGCGTTACAAAGAAAAGGGCGCCGACGAAGATGATGCTGTTGATCGGTCGGTCCCAGCGCAGGTGCATGAAGTACAGGCAGACCAGCATGCCCTTGACGAACGCGATCGCCAGCGCGATCCCGAGGTTGAGCTCGGGCCCGAAGTCAAAACGGGTGGCCTCGACGGTGATCCACGTGAGGACGATCAGGCCAGCGAACACCACCGCCAGCAGCCAGATCGGCACCACGTGGCCGACATGGGCGTGCGGGTCGTGGGGCTGCGTTTCAGTCGCGCGGGGTTCTGCCGCCATCGGCTGGTTCTCCCTCCGTCAGTGGATCAGGTAGAGCAGCGGGAACAGGAAAATCCAGATCAGGTCGACCAGGTGCCAATACAGCCCGCCCAAGTCGACCGGCGTGAAGTAGCTCGCGCTGAAGTGGCCCGACACGCTGCGGACGATCAGCCAGGTGATCACGCCCAGACCCGCGACGACGTGCAGCACGTGCAGCCCGGTCATCGCGAAGTAGATCCCGAAGAAAATGTGGACGTTCTCGGCCGTGGCCTCGTACTCGACCGCGGCCTTCTCGGTCGCGGTGATCGTTCCGGCCGGGCTGCTGGCGGCCGGGGCGATGAGCGACCGATCGAGGCCCTCGATCTCGACCTCGGTCGGCAGTGTGCCGGCCCCCGCGAGGGCAGCATTCGTGACCGGATCGTCGGCGCGGTCCGGCGCGGACGCGGCGGGCGTCGGCACCGCGGCACTCCCCGCGTTGGCGTCGTCGTCGGCGGCGGTGTCCTCCGCCGCGTTATCCGCCGCGTCGGATTCGGCGTAAGCCGTGGCCGCGTCAACGCCGGCGGCTGCGGCGGCCGCTTCGGCTGCGCCCCCGTTTTCCTTGTTCTGGCCCTTGGCGTGGGGCTCGAACTTCTGGCCGGGGAGATAGCCCTTGTCCCACTTCGACTTGTATTCGAAGAACTTCACGACCATGAAGCCGAGCCCGCCGGCCAGCGTCAGCGACAGTAGCGTGATCAGCAGCTTTTGCTGCGAGAGCTGGGCCGCGCGGACCGCCCACGCCATGGTGAAGCTGCTGGCCAGCAGGATGACGGTGTTGACGGCGCCCATCCAGGTGTCGAGGTACTTGTGGCCGACGGCGAAGATCTCGGGGTTGAACGCACGGTAGATGGCGTAGGCGCAGAAGAGGCCGCCGAAAAAGAGAATCTCGGTGGCGAGGAAGAGCCACATGCCCAGCTTGGAGGAGTCGAACTGCTGGAGCTCGCTCTCGAAGTGGTGGGCGAGGGCCGGATTGTCGGCGTGCGCGTGCTCGCCCGCGTCCTGAACCGTGGTTGCCATCGTGCTGCGTGCTCCCGTCGCTGAGGCTGGGCGGATGCGCCGGGCCGCTGCTAGGCCGACGACGCCCGGTCGGCGAACTGCTGGCCGCCGACCTTGATCCAGCCGCCCGTCTGCGGGTCGTACTGCAGGTCGCCGTATTCATACGGATCGCCGGCGATCGGCGTCTTGGCGAAATTATCGTGCGGCGGCGGCGAACTGCAATGCCACTCGAGCGAATTCCCGCCCCACGGGTTGGCCGGCGCCTGCCGTCCGCGGAACAGCGAGTGCAGCAGGTAGAACAGGATCATGAAAAAGCCGACCGCCAGCACGTACGAGCCGATCGTCGAGAGCAGGTGCATGAGCGTGTACTCCGGGGCGTAGTCGTGGTAGCGCCGCGGCATGCCCTGCGAACCGAGCACGAACTGCGGGAAAAAGGTCAGGTTAAAGCCGATGAACACGAAGAGCGACGAGATGAACGCGGCCGTCTCGCTGTAGAGCTTGCCGGTGATCTTCGGCCACCAGTGGTGCATCGCGGCAATGAAGGCGATCAGCGTGCTGCCCATCATCACGTAGTGAAAGTGGGCGACGACGAAGTAGGTGTCGTGGAAGTGCACGTCGGTCGCCAGCGCGCCGAGGAACAGCCCGGTCAGCCCCCCGATCATGAAGATGAAGATGAACTGGAGCGCGTAGTTCATCGGCGCCTTCAGGTGGATCGCCCCGCCGTACATCGTCCCCAGCCAGTTGAAGACCTTCACCGCGGACGGGATCGCCACGCTGTAGGTGAGCAGGCTGAAGATCGTCGCCAGCGGGCCGGTCATGCCGCTGACGAACATGTGGTGCCCCCAGACGATGAACGAGAACAACGCGATCGCGATCGAGCTGTAGGCGATGAAGGTGTAGCCGAAAATGTGCTTGCGGCTGAAGACCGGGATCACCTCGGAGATCACGCCCATCGCCGGCAGGATCATGATGTACACCGCCGGGTGCGAGTAGAACCAGAAGAAGTGCTGGTAGAGGATCGGGTCGCCGCCGTACTGCGGGTCGACGATGCCCAGGTGAAAGAGCCGCTCGACCAGCACGATCAGCCCGGTGATGCCCAGCACGGGCGTCGCCAGGATCTGGATGATCGCCGTGGCGTACAGCGCCCACAGGATCAGCGGCATGCGGAACCAGGTCATCCCCGGCGGCCGCAGCTTGTGAATCGTCACGATGAAGTTCAGCCCGGTGAAGATCGAGCTGAACCCGAGGATGAACACCCCGAGCAGCGTGATCACCACACCGTTGTAAACCGTCGACGTCGCGTAGGGAACGTAAAACGTCCAGCCGGTGTCGACGCCGCCGAAGAACAGCGCGGCCACGATGCACAGCGAGCCCAGCACCCACAGGTAATAGCTCGCCAGGTTCATTTTCGGAAACGCGACGTCCTTCGCCCCCAGCATGATCGGCAGGATGAAGTTGCCGATCGCGGCCGGGATGCCGGGAATGATGACCATGAACGTCATCACCGCGCCGTGCATCGTGAACGCCTGGTTGTAGGTGTCCTGGTCCATGATCGTCTGGCCGGGCGCGATCAGCTCGGTCCGGATCAGGACGGCGTAAACGCCGCCCAGCAGGAACGCGGCCAGGATCGAGACGAGATACATCACCCCGATCCGCTTGTGATCGAGCGTCGCGATCCAGGACATGATCCCGCTGCTGTGGGTCAGGTAGTTATCGGGTTGCTGGGCGCGAAGGTCGCCGAGCGAAGCGTCGATCGTGGTCATCATTCGGTCCTGTCAAAGGCGCCGGCCGGGGCTGGGAGCCGGACCGGGTTCGTGCGGGCGTAAAGGGTCGTCGGGCTGGCCGCGGCAGCGGTCGTCGCCTCCTCGGTTGGCGGCGCCTCGCCCTTATCGTCGGCGGGCGTCTCGCCGTCGTCGCCGTTTTCGGTGGTTGCGCCATCCGCGGCCTCGTCGCCCGCTTGGGTGGGCATCGGCGGCGGCTCGTAGTCAGCGTCGAGCGACTTGATGAACTCGATGACCGCGATGAGCTCCTGCTCGCTGAGGCGGCCCTCGGGATAGGCGCCCATCTGGTTCTTATAGCCCGCGACGATCTTGCGGCCGGGGTAGCGAATCGACTCGCGCAGGTACTCCTCGTCCACGGTGAGCGTGGAGCCGTCGGTGAACTGCTCTTGCTTGCCGTAAATGCTCTTGAGCGTTCCATCGGGTTGCCGAATCGCAAACGAGGGTCCGATGCCGCTGCTCCCATCGCTCGAGTGACACGCCTGGCACCCGCCGGTCAGCTCGTACACGCGCCGGCCTTGCTCGTGGAGCGGCTGGTCACTGAAGTCGGTGGACTCGCTGAGCCACTTCGCGTAGCTGGCGGGCGAGTGCACGACCACCCGGGCCGCCATGTTCGAGTGCCCGGTCCCGCAGTATTCCGTGCAAAAAAGACGGTATTCCTCGTTCGCCTGCTCGCCGCCGGTGACGGCATTCGGCCGGAACCAGACGCGGTTGTAGCGTCCGGGAACCGCGTCCTTCTTCACGCGAAACGCCGGGATGTACAGGCTGTGAGTGACGTCCTCGCTCTCGAGAACGATCTGATAGGCTTGGCCGCCTTCGAGGTGCAGGTCCTCGTTAATGGCCCCGTTGGGGTAGCGAAATCGCCACCCCCACTTGTACGCCTCGGCGTAGACCGTCTTGGCATTCAGCGGGGCGGCCTCGAGGTAGCGGACGTACGTCCGAAAGCCGACGTAGAACATGAAGACCACCAGGACCAGCGGGATGATCGTCCACGTCAGCTCGAGCGTGGTGTTGTGCTTGACCTTGCTGACGGCCATCTGGTCCGGCGTCTTTGCCCGGTAGCGCCAGGCGAACCACCCCATCAGGGCGATGACGAGGAAAAAGAAGAAGACCGAGACGCCGTAGATAAAGTAAAATACCCAGTCAGCGTCGGCGGCGCCCTCGGAGGCCTGCGGCGGCATCCAGAACGTGCTGCCCGGCTCCCAGAACTGGAAATCCTTCTGGGCCGGGTCACTGAATTCGCCGCCCTGCTGCCCCAGTAACAAGCCGGACGAGCTGAGCACGGTGGATAGAGCGTTCGTCATCGCTAAGCTTGGGCCGCGGCCGTCGAATGCCGCTGGCGCATCTCCCGTCGCCACAGAACGAATAACAGGGTCGCCACACAGAGGAACGTGGCCCCCCCGACCAGCTGCATGATCCTAACCACGATCATGGTGTAGGACCCCGAGTCCGGGTCATATTGAAAGCAATAGAGCAGCACCTTGTCCAGCGGAGTGCCGATCTTCCCCTCGCCGGCCTCCACCAGCGTCAGCCGCAGCGTCTTGGCGTCGGGCTCGATGCCGTAGAGGTAGCGGGAGATCCGCCCGTCAGGCGTGCCGACGATCAAGGCCGCGTTGTGCACCCATTCGCCGGTTCGCTCGTCGTATCGGATGCCGAAGCCCGTGGCGTCCAGGACCGCGTTGATCGCTTTCGCCTTGCCGGTCAGGAAGTGCCAGTTGCCACGCGCCCGCGGGTCGCCGTAGTACTCGAGGTAGCTCTGCTGCTTGAGCTTGGCGAGGCTGGGCGTCTCGAGCGGGTCGAAGCTGATCGTGACGATCTCGAAGTCCTCGCCCGGGACGAGCGTGATGTCCCGCAGCACGTGAGTCATGCCGTTGAGCTGGAGCCCGCAGAGCTGGGGACAGCGGTAGTAGTTCAGCGTCAGGATGATCGGCTTGCCGCGGTTGAAGTAGTCCCCGAGGCGGACCTCGCGGCCATTCTCGTCCTTGAACACGGCATCCAGCGGGAGCTGCTGGTCGAGCTGCTCGTCGATGTCCACGCCCTGAAACTCCTCGGGCAATTCCGGGGACGGGCGCGCCGCCGCCGCAGCGGTTTCAGTGTTTTCAGCGAGCGCGGCGGGCAACAAGGCCGCGCTGGCACAGAGGCTGAGCAGCGCAAATCGGATCATGGGTGCGACACCTCGAGGCAACCGGGTCTTCCGCAGCGGTTTCGACGCCAACCGCACCGGCGCCGGACCGCTCACGGTGTCAGTCGGATTCTAGCGCGGCCGTCACCGATGACCCACCCTGCTGCGCCCTGAGATCCGCGACGGTCAGCTGCATCGCCTCCTCGATCGGCAGGCCGACGACGCCGTTCTGCTGGTCGACCCAGCGGTAGGACTCGATCTCGGCGAGCTGGCTGTTGCGGAGGGCGGTGTACTCGGCCGGGATGCCGCCGGCACCGTAGATCGTCCGGTCCTCTTCTGCCCGTATCGCCGCGTCGTAGAGAGCGCTGCCAGCCACGATCAACGCGACCAGGACGATCGTCCCGACGATGCCGACGAGGATGACCGCGCTAGGTTTGGGGTCGTCTGTGAGGCGGACCTGCATCCGTCGTGCTCCCTCAGATGTTCTCGAACCGCAGCGCCTCGGGCAGCCGTGGGTCCCGCTCCGGGATCAGGCAGTGGCGGCCCAGCGTCCAGGCGACCGCGGCCACGAAGAGCCCGCCGACACCGAGCAGCAGCGTGCCGTCCAGCAGGTGAAGCGTGATCGCGTCGCTTTTGCCCGTCGGGGCGACGAGATAGTAGATGTCGAACCAGTGCACCACCAGCATCCAGACCGCCCCCGCCGCCAGCAGCCCGCGCCGCCGCTTCGGAAACCGCGAGATCAGCAGGAGGAACGGCACGAAGAAGTGGCCGAAGAGCAGCAAAAGGCTCACGTTCGTCCACGACCCGACCTGGCGGTACTTCAACCACAGCGTCGTTTCGGGAATGTTGGCGTACCAGTAGAGCATGTACTGCGAGAACGCGATGTAGGCCCAGAACACCACGAAAGCAAACAGCAGCTTGCCGAGGTCGTGATAGTGCTCCGGGTTAATCACGTTCGGCAGGCGACCCGCCTGCTGGAGCCCGACCGCCAGCAGGATCAGCAGGGCGATCCCGCCGACCACCGCCCCGGCGAAGTAGTAGACGCCGAAGATCGTGCTGTACCACTGCGGCTTCAGGCTCATCACCAGGTCGAACGCCAGGAACGTCGTGCAGATGGCAAAGAGGATCAACGCCGGAGCCGAGAACCGCGACATTCGGCTCGAGAGCCCGGGATTGCCGTCGGCGTCCTGGGCGATCGAGGTGCGGGTGAAAAAGCGGGCCAGCGCCGCCAGCACCAGCAGGAAGACTACGACACGGACGACGAAGAACGTCGGGTTCAGGTAGCTCACCTTTTGCTCGAGCAGGACCTGGTCGGGGTGGCCTTCGATCTGCAGCCACGGATAGAGCGAGCTGACGCCGGCGAAGACCGCGATCAGCACCGGGACCACGAGCAGCGCCATGACCGGCAGGCTGGACGCGACGAACTCCGCCAGCCGCCGGACGCTCACGCTCCAGCCGGCGTGCGTGACGTGCTGGATCAGGACGAAGAACAACGCCCCGATCGCCAGGCTCAGGAAGTAGGCGTAGTTGGTCAGATACGAACGGAAGAACTGGGCGCCGTCGGCCATCACCAGCGCGAGCAGGATGCTGAGCCCCAGGCCGGCCCCGCCGACGACCAGGCCGCCGGTGACAAACTTGGGCGCCAATGCGTCCGCCCGGCGCGGCTCGCTGGCGATATCAATGGGGGCAGCGTGAGCCATGTCCTCTCCGCAGTGGCTTAGCGCAG
>CAZCKC010000011.1:0-38253 GCA_964499235.1 uncultured Planctomycetales bacterium
GAGCGGGGCGACGCGGTGGGTGCGGAGGTAGCTGGCGCCCTGCTGGGCGGCAAAGAGCTCGGCCGCGAGGGTGGCGGCGTCGCGGTCGGCTGGCGCGCGGCCGGCGTCGCGGTCGCCGAGGAGCACGCCGAGGAAGGACTTGCGGGCGGGCGAGACGCAGAGCGGCAGCTCGAACGCCCGGCGGAGGCGCTGGAGCTGCTGCAGGACGACGACGCTGGCCTGCGCGGAGCGGCTGAGGAACATGCCCATGCCGGGGTCGAGGATCAGGCGGTCGCGCTGGACGCCGGCGGCCTCGAACGCGGCGATGCGCTGCTCGAAGAAGCCCAGGATGCGGTCGAGGATCGTATCGGCCGGGATGGACTCGCGGCGCGCGCGGGCCTCGGGCGAGGTCGAGTGCATGATCAGGACGCGGGCGGGGTGGTTGGCGAGCAGCTCGGGGATCACGGGGTCGCGGCCGGCGGTGACGTCGTTGACCAGTGCGACGCCGTGCTCGAGCGCGTGCCGCATCACCGCCGGGCGGTAGGTATCGACCGAGAGCGTGGCGCCGTCGGCATGCAGGGCGCGGATCACGGGGTCGAGACGGGCGATCTCGGTGTCGGCGTCGACGGACTCAGCGTCGGGATGGGTGGACTGCGCGCCGAGGTCAATGATGTCGGCGCCCTCGGCCAGCAGCGTGCGGGCGTGCTGGATCGCACGGTCGGTGTCGAGGAACTGACCGCCGTCGGAGAACGAGTCGCGGGTGACGTTGACGATGCCGAGGATTTGGGGGTGGGGGTCGAGCATTCAAGGCTTCTTCGTGGCGATGATTCAGTCAGTTACCCAGGCTGAAGCCTGGCGCACCTGCATCTCGGGCGTGGCACCCGCTCCTCGTAATGCACACTCTGTCAGTCCCGCAGGCTGAAGCCTGGGGCACCCGGCCTGAGTGCCCGCCGTCGCGATGGATTCTAGCGGGTCAGGGTTGCAGCGCGGGCGCGCGGGTGTGGTGGTCGGTGGCGCGTTCGAAGAGGCGGGCGGCCTGGAGGAGACCGGCTTCTTCGAAATGCGGGGCGAGGAGTTGCAGGCCGACGGGCAGGCCGGCGCCGTTGAAGCCGGCCGGGATCGAGATGCCCGGGATGCCGGCGAGGTTGGCGGGGATCGTCAGGGCGTCGGCCAGGTACATCGCGAGCGGGTCGGCCTCCTTCTCGCCGAGTGCGAAGGCGGCGGTCGGGGCAGCGGGCGACGCGATCACGTCGACCTGCTCGAACGCCTGCTCGAAATCCTCACGCAGCAGGCGGCGGACGCGCGAGGCCTTGTCGTAGTAGGCGTCGTAGTAGCCGGCCGAGAGGGCGAACGTGCCGAGCATGATGCGGCGCTTGACCTCGGCGCCGAAGCCTTGCTCGCGCGAGCGGCTGTAGAGGTCGATCACGTTCTGCGGGTCGGCCGCGCGGTGGCCATACCGGACGCCGTCGAAGCGCGCAAGGTTGCTCGAGGCTTCGGCCGGCGCGATGACGTAGTAGGCGGCGACGCCGAACTCGGCGCGGGGCAGTGCGATCTCGACACACTGCGCGCCGAGGCGCTCGTATTCCGCGAGCGCGGCCTCGAAGACCGCTCGGACCTCTGGATCGATCCCCGCGGCCAGAAACGCGGTGGGCACGCCGATCCGCAGCGAAGACTGGCGGCGGTCGAGCTCGGCTTCGTCGAGGGCGCTGAGCAGTTGCGGCGCGGGCTGGTCGACGGAGGTCGAGTCGCGCGGGTCGTGGCCGCAGAGCAGTTCGGTCAGCAGCGCCACGTCGGTGACGTTGGTCGCGAACGGGCCGATCTGGTCGAGGCTCGAACCGAACGCGACGAGGCCGTAGCGGGAGACGCGGCCGTAGGTCGGCTTCAAACCGACGACGCCGCAGAACGAGGCCGGCTGGCGGATGGAGCCGCCGGTGTCCGAGCCGAGGGCGATCGGGGTCAGGCGGGCAGCGACGGCGGCGGCCGACCCGCCGGAGGAGCCGCCGGGGACGTGGTTGGTGTTCCACGGGTTGCGGGTGGGCTCGAAGGCCGTGTGCTCGGTGGAGGAGCCCATGGCGAATTCGTCGAGGTTGGTCTTGCCGACGACGACGGCGCCGGCGGCGAGGATCTTCTCGACGGCGGTCGCGTTGTAGGGCGACGCGTAAGGCGCGAGGATGCGGGAAGCACAGGTGGTGCGGCCGACGCGGTAGCAGAGGTTGTCCTTGAGCGCGATCGGCACGCCGGCGAGCGGGCCGAGGGGCCGGCCGGCGTCGCGGGCGGCGTCGACGGCGGCGGCGGCTTCGCGGGCCTGATCGGGGAACAGCTGGAGGAACGCGTGGATGGCGGGGTCGAGCTGCTCGATGCGGGCGAGGGCGGCGTCGCAGGCGGCGATGGCGGACTGCTGGCCGGCGGCGATGGCGGCGGCGAGCTCGCGGGCGGATTGGGGCGGTTCGGGCATCGTGGGCAGCCTGCAAACGGGGGTCACGCGTCGCGGCGTAGTCTCGGGGAGGAGCCGCGGGGCTGCAAGCGGGCCGGCGTTGTCGGTTGAGAGGCGTTGTCGGGCTCTAAACCAGCGATTATCGGATGTTTTTAGGGAATGTGAACTGCGATGGGCGGGAGGTGGTACAATTGAGAGCCGAAGTGGCCGTCGGTTTGTCCACGAGGCCCCGCCGGAGGAAATGGGTTGCCCCGCCTGCGAAGCTGCCGCCCTGCGTTCACGCTGATCGAGTTGCTGGTCGTGGTGGCGATCATCTCGCTGCTGGTGTCGATCCTGATGCCGTCGCTGTCGCGGGCGCGGGAGCAGGCGAAGTCGACGGTCTGCCTGACGCGGCTGAACGAGATGATGAAGGCGACGGTGGCATACGGAGGCGATCACGACTTCGCGCTGCCGCCACTGGTGTACGGCGTGTGGGTTGATGATGAAGAGAGCAGTGGCGCTGCGGACGCGACGCACGGCTGGGCGGAGGTGCTGTATGAGTACCTGTACAACGCGCACGACTTTCGCAATGACCAGGACTTTCCGGTGCAGCGGAACGTGGGCAACCGGCACGAGCTGTGGGTCGACAAGGCGGCCAACCCGCTCGAGAACAGCAGTGGCCATTACCGCGCGTACTATTTTGCGTGGAAGTCGGGGAACCTGGACGGGGTGAACCCGAAGGTGCCGTTCATCATGGACGCGAACCCGACGGTGACGTACTGCCCCGATGTCTCGTCGAGCTACATCGTGCCGGAGCGGATCGCCGGCCTCGAAGGCGAGGCGTACGTGGACGAGCGGCACTATGGCGGGGCGAACTACGTTTACAACGACGGGTCCGCGCGGCGCGAGACGCAGTTGAAGGAGCAGCTCGCGATCGACTGGGACCTCGACGGGCGCTCGGATGTCGAAGGAGTCGAGACTGAGTTCGAGCTATCTGGACAATAACGCGACGACCTGCGTGGACGAGCGGGTCTTCGCGGCGATGGCGCCGCTGTTTCGCGCACAGTATGGCAACGCGTCGAGCACGCATCACTTCGGAGCGCAGCTGGGCGGCCGGGTCGAGGAGGCCCGCAGCCAGGTCGCGCGGCTGATCAACGCCCGCGCGCGCGAGATCGTCTTCACCAGCGGGGCGACCGAGTCGAACAACGCGGCCTTGTTCGGGCTGCTGGCGGCGCAGCCTGAGAAGCGGCACGTTGTCATCACCTCGATCGAGCACGCGGCGGTGCTGGAGCCGGCCGCGGAGCTGGAGCGGCGCGGCTATCGCGTGACGCGGCTGGCGGTCAACGGGTCGGGCTTTCCGGATCTGGATGAGCTTGAGGCAGCGGTCAGCGATGACACCGCCGTCGTATCGTGCATGCTCTGCAACAACGAGACGGGGCTGGTCCTGCCGGTGGCGGAGGTGGTCGCCCGGGCGCACGCGCGCGGCGTGCCGGTGCACACGGACGCAGTGCAGGCAATCGGAAAGCTCGATGTCGATGTGAAGACGCTCGGCGTCGACCTGTTGTCGCTGACCGCCCACAAGATCCACGGGCCGAAGGGCGTCGGGGCGTTGTACGTGCGGCGGGGGCTCAACTGGCGGCCGATGATCTTCGGCGGCCCGCAGGAACGAAACCGACGCGGCGGAACGACGAATGTGCCGGGGGTGATCGGCTTTGGCGTGGCAGCGGAGCTGGCGCGGACGGAGTGGCCGGCGGAACGCGAGCGTGTCACGGGGCTGCGGGACCGGCTCGAGGCGGGCCTGACCGAGCGGCTGCCGAACGCGGTGGTGATCGACCGGGAGCAGCCGCGGAACGGCTTCACGAGCTGCGTCTGCTTTGCGGGCGTCGAGGCGGAGGCGGTGCTGCTGCTGTTGAGCGAGCGGGGCATCTGCGTCTCGAGCGGGGCGGCGTGCAGCAGCGGGTCGCTGGAGCCGTCGCACGTGCTCAAGGCGATGGGGGTTGACCCGCATGTCGCGCAGGGTCAGATCCGGTTCTCGCTGAGCCGGTTCACGACGGCGGCCGAGATCGACCACGTGGTGGAGACGCTGCCTACCGTGATCGAGAAGGTGGCGGCGGTGAACATCTGACCGGCGGCGGCCGGCTGACGCGGGAGCGTGGGGTGGCGGGGCCGCGTTTTTTTGTGCCTGAATTGGCGGTTGGGACGGTGAGCTTGCCGGCAGCGGAAGCGCGGCACGCAGCGGTGAGCTTGCGTTTGCGCGCCGGGGAGTCGGTGCGGCTCTTTGATGGTGCGGGGCGGGTGGCAGACGCAGTACTGACCAAGTGCGAGCTGGGTGGAAAACGGGCGGCGCCCTGCGTGGCGGCAGCGGTCGGGGACCTCCGGCTCGTGCCATTGCAGCAGCCGGGCTTGCGACTGTTCGTGGCGGGGTGCAAGGGGCCGCGGCTGACGTGGCTGGTGGAGAAGTGCACGGAGCTGGGGGTGGCGGAGCTGTGCTTCACGAAGTTTGACCGGAGCGTGGTGCCCGTGCGGGCGGCGGGGGTGGAAAAGCTGGCGCGGACGGCGTTGGAGGCGAGCAAGCAGTGCGGGCGGGCGTGGCTGCCGCGGGTGACTTGTGAGCATGGGTTTGAGGCGGTGCTGGCGGAGCATGGGGGGAAGCGGCTCGCGGTGGCGCAGCCAGGGGCGAGTGCGCCGCCGGTGGGTGCGTGGTTGGGGGCGCGGATGGATGATTCAGACGACGCGGGGCTGCTCAGTGCTTGCGTCGGGCCAGAGGGGGGCCTGAGCGAGCGGGAGCTGGAGCTCGTGCGGGTAGCGGGCGTTGAGCTGGTGACGCTGGGACCACACGTGTTGCGGGTCGAGACGGCGGCGGTGGCGTGCGCGGCGGCCTGGGCGGGGGTGATCGCGGGGCGTTGAGCGTTGCGGCATCGGCGTGTCAGCCTCTAGGCATCGCGCCCCGCGCGGCGTCCGGTACGGAGCCCGGACACATTCTTGGTGCGAGTTCAGCGTCTACTGACTGTGCGAGCGTCAGGCCGGCGGCGGTTCGGCAACGGCGGCGCGGATGCGGACGACGATGTCGAGCAGCGCGTCGAGCTGGTCGAGCGGCCAGACGGTGGCGGCGTCGCTGTGGGCGTTGGCCGGGTCGTCGTGGACTTCCATGAACAGGCCGTCGATGCCGGCCGCGACAGCGGCGCGGGTCAGGAGCGGGATGAACTCGCGGAGACCGCCGGTGGTGTTGCCGCTCGCGCCGGGGTGCTGGACGGAGTGCGTGGCGTCGAAGACGACGGGGGCGAACTGCCGCATCACGGCGAGGCCGGTCATGTCGTTGACGAGCCGCTCGTAGCCGAAGGTCGATCCGCGGTCGGTGAGCAGGATGTTGTCGTTACCGGCGGCGCGGGCTTTCTCGGCGATGAGGCGGGTTTTCTCGGGGGCGAGGAACTGGCCTTTCTTGATGTTGACGGCGGCCTTCGTCTCGGCAGCGGCGACGATGAGGTCGGTCTGGCGGCAGAGGAAGGCGGGGATCTGGAGGCAGTCGAGGACGGCGCCAGCGGTGGTGGCCTGCTGGGGTTCGTGAACGTCGCTGAGGACGGGAACGCCGAGCTCGGCGCGGACTTCGCCGAGGATCTTGAGACCTTCGTCCAGGCCGGGGCCGCGGGCGGAGTGGATGCTCGAGCGATTGGCCTTGTCGAAGCTGGCCTTGAAGACGAAGGGCAGGTGGTGGCGGTCGGCCAGGGTGCGGATCTTTTCGGCCAGGCTGAGCGCGTGGCCGCGGCTCTCGAGTACGCAGGGGCCGGCGATGAGCAGCAGCGGGTGGCCGCGTCCGACCGTATGGGGTCCGAGTTGAACGGCTGTAATGGGGTCCATGGGTGCATGTTATCGCCTTGAGGAAACATTCCCAGGGCGGGCGGCGCGGGCGGTTGCCGCGGGGGTGGATTGTTTAGCAGGCTCCAGGCGGGGGCGGAGCGCGGAGGTCCGCCTGTCACGCGTTGGGACCGGAGCTTCCATCATGTCGGACAAGCAACCGTTTGGCGGCGGATACGCCGCGCCGCCGCCACCTTCTGCGCCGCATCGGGCGAGCAACTTCCTGTGGCTGGTCCGGCTGCTGGTGTGGGGCGGGCTGGCGGTCGCCGTGATCACGGGTGGACCGCTGGTGAGCGCGGTGGCGTTGTCGGCGTTTCTGGCCGCGTTGGTCGCCGATTATGACGGGTTTGGGCGGCACGTGATTCGGATCGGGAGCCTGCCGCTGGCGGCGTGGCTGACGCGGTTTGTCGAGCCGCAGCTGCTGAGCGCGCTGCCGCCGGCGTTCGGGAACGAGACGGCCTTCGGGCTGACGCCGGCATGGTGCGTGAGCTTTGCGCTGCTGGTGCTGGGGTTGAACCTGCTCGTGACGGTGTGGCCACGGCGGCGACGGGCGCGGGGCTGGGGTTATGCGTTGAACCACTTGGCCGGGATCGGGCTGGGTGTGACGTGGGGGGCGGCGGGCGTGGTCGCGTTGTTTTGGGGGCTGAGCGCATTTGAATCGCCGTTGCGGCTGATCGACCAGACGCTGCAGCAGACGCCGATCCAGCGGCTGTCGCCGATCCCGCATTTGGCGAAGCTGCGGGGGCGGCTGAGTGAGGACCCGGCGGCCGGGTGGCTGGAGCGGCGCAACGTGCTGCATCACGTGCCGACGGTCGCGACGGTGCGGGAACTGGCCGACCTGGCGCAGGATCCGGTGGCGATGCAGGCGCTGGCGCGAAGCCCGGAGCTGCGGCAGCTCGGCGAGTTGCCGGACGCGCAGGCGGTGCTGGCGCGGCTGGAGAAGCATCCGCACGTGCAGCAGGCGCTCGAGCGGCGCGACGTCGAGGCGCTGATGCTGAACCCGGCGGCGGCGGATTTGCTCGACGATCCCAAACTGCTGAGCCTGGCACAGGAGCAGCTGCCGGCCGTCCGGCAAGCGCTGAAGCAGACGAGCAACGCGCGGCTGAAGGCGTGGGCGGAGAAGCTCGACGCCGACGAGATTCGCCGGCTGCAGCGGGTGGCGTCGCGGGTCGTTCGCGAGGTGCAGCGGGCGGGCAGCGCGAACGAGCTGAAGCTAGCGCTCCGCAACGTGCGGTGAGCACCGGTTCCGGGGTGGCGGTTCGGTTGAGGGTCGCAATCGTCGTCGTGAAAGGCGTGTGACGCGACAGAACCCTGCTCGGGAGCAGCCCATTCTTTTTTGATCGCCCGATGGAGGGGGTGGTGGGGGCAATGACTTACCGTACGTGGTGAAACAGTCCGCCATGCTGAAAGCCTGCCGCACCCTGTAGGGGCACTTGGCTTCAGGGGGGTGCCGGGATCAGTCGGCCGGCTTCCAGTCCAGCACGCGCAGCTCGACGCGGCGGGCGCCGTTCCACTCGTTGACGATCGGCTCGAACGCCAGCCGCAGGCGGCGGGCTTCGACCAGGTCGTCGAGCTCCTTGCCGCGGCCGAAGGCGATCGCCTTGCGCTGCTCCTGGCCGCTGCGGATCATGAACTGCAAGTGGTTGCCGGTCTTGCCGACGACGCGCGGCTGGCCGACGAGCTCGCAGGGCTCGGTCGCGAGCCGGACGCGGGCGTTGCCGGTACCGAACGGCGCGAGGCGCAGGAACGCGTCGACGGTCTCGGTCGTCAGAGCGGCGAGCGGCACCTCGTCATCGAGCAGCAGCTTCGGACAGAGATCCTTGGGCGTGAGCCGCCGGGCGGCCTCGGCCTGGAAGGCGTTCGTAAAAGCGCTCACCTGGTCGGCCGCGATCTTCAAACCGGCCGCCATCGCGTGCCCGCCGAACTGGATCAGGTGATCGCGGCAGCCCGCCAGCACTTCATGCAAGGGGAAGTGGGCGACACTGCGGCCGGAGCCCTGCCCGACGCCGTTCTCCAGCGCGATCAGGAACGTCGGCCGATGGAAGCGGTCGACGAGCCGTGACGCGACGATGCCGATGACGCCGGGGTGCCATTCGGAACTGGCCAGGACGATCGCCTGGCAGCCGTCGCGGTCGAAGCCGGCAGCGATGACCTGCTCCTCGGCCTGCTTGGCAATCGCACGCTCGACCTGTTGGCGCTGGCGGTTCTGGCCGTCGAGCGTTGTGGCGATCTGGCGGGCCTGGTCGGGGCCGGCGCGGGTGAGCATCTCAACTGCGAGGCGCGCATGTCCCATGCGGCCGACGGCGTTGAGGCGTGGCGCGAGCTTGAAGCCGACGTCGTAGTCGTCGTACTGCGCCTTCTCCGCGAGACCGGAGACGTCGATCAGGGCGCGGAGACCCGGGTTGCGCGTGTGGCGGAGCTGCTTCAGGCCGTAGGTCGCGATGATGCGGTTCTCACCGGTCAGCGGGACCAGGTCGGCGATCAGGCCGAGGGCGGCGAAGGCCATGTGGTCGAGCAGCAATTCGCGCCAGCCGGGTGCGACGCGGTCGCTGCCGCCGGAGCAGACCCGGGCGAGCGCCCACGCGACCTTGAGCGCGACGGCCGCTCCGCAGAGGTCGGGATTCGGCGACGGGCCGGCGGCAGTCGGGTGGACGATGACCTCGGCCGGGGGCAGCGTCTCGCGCGGCTGGTGGTGGTCGGTGACGATGATGGGCAGGCCGGCTTCGCGGGCGGCGGCGATCGCGTTGACCGCGGTGACGCCGCAGTCGACGGTGATCACCAGGCCGGCGCCGTCGCGCTTGAGCTGCTGGAGGGCTTCTCCGTTGAGGCCGTAACCTTCCTCGAACCGGCTCGGGATGAAGAAGCTGACGTCGGCGCCGGCCTCGCGGAGGGTGTGCCAGAGGATCGTGGTGGCGGTGATGCCGTCGACGTCGTAGTCGCCGTAGACCGCGATCGGCGTGCGGGCCTGGATGGCGGCGTGCAGGCGCTCGGCGGCGGCCTGGGCGCCGGGCAGCAGCTCGGGCGGGTGAAGCTTCTTGAAGTCGGGGCGGAGGAAGTCGTGGACGTCGGCGGCCGTCGTGAGCCCGCGGTTGAGCAGGACCTGGGCGAGGAGGGGCGCGATACGGGCGTCGCGGGCGAGGGCGTCACGCTGCGCGTGCGGCGGCTTGATGACCCATTCGCGTGTTCCTGGTGCGACGGCAGTTCGCACGATGATCGGCTCCCCTGCTCTGCGGCGGCGCGGGCGGCAACAGACGTAAGACCTAGCGGGCGTACTTTTCCAGCAACACGCCGTAGCGCTCGCGGACCGCGGCCGAAATCTTGTCGGGCTTGGTCCAGATGCCGAGCTCGAGCGCCTGGTGCGCGGGGCTGGCGGGCGGCGGCGTCTGGGCGAAGTGCTTGATGGCGGCCTTCATGAGCGCGACACCGTTGCCGGTCGCGTCCTTCAAGTGGCCGAGGATCTCCTGGAGCAGGCCCTGCTTGGTAACGCCGGGGTCGTGGGGCTTCCAGCAGTCGTAGTCGGTGACCAGCGCGATCAGGGCGTAGGCGATCTCCGCCTCGCGGGCGAGCTTGGCCTCGGGCATGGTGGTCATGCCGATCAGGTCGGCGCCCCACTGGCGGTGGAGGTTGGCTTCGGCCACGGTGCTGAACGCGGGACCCTCCATGCAGACGTAGGTGCCGGTCGAGTGGACGTCGGTGTCGACCTGGTCCGCGAGGCTGATCAGCACGTCGCGGAGCGCGTCGCAGTACGGGCGCGAGAACTCGACGTGGGCGACGATGCCTTCGTCGAAGAAGGTCGGCGTGCGGCGGGAGGTCTTGTCGATGACCTGGTCGACGATCACGAGGTCACGGGGCTTGTACTCTTCCTTCAGCGAGCCGACGGCGCCGCTGGCGATGATGTGCGTCACGCCGAGCGACTTCAGGGCATAGATGTTCGCGCGGTACGGGACTTGCGACGGGTTGTAGATGTGACCGTCGCCATGGCGAGCGAGAATTGCCAGATCGAGGCCATTCCAGTTCGCCAGCCGAATCGGGCCGCTCGGCAGGCCGAACGGGGTCTCGATGACCTTCTCGCTGCCGGCCGCGTCGCCGAGGAGGGCTTCGCCGAGGCCGGTACCGCCAATCAAACCGATCATGCTGCAGGCTCCCACCGCGCGTGTACTTGGTCGGCGGGCATTATGGCGGATGAGGGCGTTGGCGGCGAGGCGCGTCGGTGCGGTGATTCCCCACGATGGCTGTCAGTTGCTGTCAATAAGTGAATCGTTCGCCGGTCACGCAGCGGCACCGCCGACGTTGGCTACAGGAAGTCGATCTTGCCCGGGTCGGGGACGAGGCCGGCCGCGGCGCCTTCGCTGAGCAGCGCCTGCACGGCCTTGCGGCCTTTCACGCCGTAGTCAACCGTCCAGTCGTTCACGTACATGCCGACGAAACGGTCGGCGAGGTCGGTGTCGAGCCCGCGGCCGAACTTGAGCGCGTACTCGACCGCCTCCTCGCGGTGGGCGAGGCCGTACTCAATCGTCTCGCGAACGATGCGGCTGAGGTCGGCGCAGGTCGGTTCGCCGAGGTCGCGGCGGACGGCGTTGCCGCCGAGCGGCAACGGAAGCTGCGTTTTCTCCATCCACCAGACGCCGAGGTCGACAACGAGGTGCAAGCCCTGCTGCTTGAACGTGAGCTGGCCTTCGTGGATGAGCAGCCCGGCGTCGAAGTCGCCGCCGGTGACGGCGTTCGGAATCTCGTCGAACATGACGACGTCATAGTCGAACGTGTCCTTGCCGAGCAGGAGCTGGAGGGTCAGGAAGGCGGTCGTCATCTTGCCGGGAATGGCGATCCGCTTGCCGCGCAGGGCGCTGATCGTCATCGGCTCACGGGCGACGATCATCGGGCCGTAGTTGTCACCCATGCTGCTGCCGCAGGCGGTGAGGCGGTACTTGTCGGCCACGTGCGGGTAGGCGTGGATGCTGATCGCGGTGACCTCGTACTCGCCGCGGAGGGCACGGTCGTTGAGCGTCTGGATGTCTTCCAGGATGTGCTCGAACTCATACGGGCCGGAATCGACCGCACCTGACGCCAAGCCATAGAACATGAACGCGTCGTCGGGATCCGGGCTGTGGGCGAGTCGAATGCGCATCGGGTTCTCCTCCTCAGCGCCTGATTGTTCGTGCGCCAGGGCAGGAGGTCAAAGGCCGCTTGAAAAACGGCACAATTGGATGCTGTGGGCTATTGGGCCGCGTTGGCGTCGTTCGGCGTGACGTTGCTATCGGGATTGACCTCGGGCTCGAAGACGGCGAAGAGGCCGCTGATGACGCCGTCGGCGAACGCGTTGAAGGCGGTCTCGAGGCTGTCGCCGGCCGCGGCGCGGAACTCACGAGCGACCTCGTCGGTGGCGTCGACGCAGCCGGCCGACGTCAGCGGCAGCAGCAGCGCGACGGCGGCAATGGCTGCGCCCAAGCGGCGAGAGTTGCGGGCGGGGATGGCGGTCGCGGGACGGCTGTTCTGCGGACCCTTCATGCTAAGCTCCTGTTTCCAAGCAGGTTACGAATTCACCCGGAGCCTCCGCCGGGTGGCGACGAATGGAATCGCGGCACACTGCGTGCCAGCGACGGGCGACGCGCGCGATTTCGGCGACCTTTCATGCCCGTCACGTGAACTGCCCTCGCCCCTGTGTTAGTCTGTGGCCGTGGGTCGCGAGATGCCTCATCAGCCGCAGCATCCGGAAGCCACGCCCGGCGAGCAGCGCTGGGCGAGCCTGGCGGCCTGCTGCGCAGCCCTGCTCGAAGAAAACGGGCCGAAATGGTCACCGGAGCTTTGGAGCGGCCTGCTGGGGCTGAGTTCGCGCTTCGTGGCTGCGAAGGATCACCTGCCAGGCCGTTGGCCGCTGCTGGCCCAGGACGCAACGCTCGAGCCGACCGCGGCGGTTGTGGGATTGGGGCTTCGCGACCTGCATCCGCCGCAGGCGACGGCAGGTCTCCGGGATTCACCTGAATTTCGGCTGCATTTTCACGATAGCTACGCGCCGCTGGTCCGGCGGGCGCTGCGGGTAGATCAGGTCTGCCTGGCGTGGCGGGGCTGGAAGACAGCGCCGTGGGCGTGGGGGGTCATCACGGCCGAGCGCGGTGGCGAGCTCGTCGGGCGCCTGGCTGGCGTGGGGGAAGAGGTCCCCTTAAGCGACCCGGCGTGGCAGGTTTACGTGGTAGAAAAAGTCGAGCCGGCGATTGCCCGGGGGCTGGGCCCGGACGCGCTTTTCGATCTGGCATGGCGGAATGCGGTTGCCCTCTGGCGAAATCGCGTACAGGCGACACACGGTCAGCTCTCGGGGGCCGAGGCTTGGCTCGCTTGGCGAGCGGCGGCGCAACAGGATCCGGCCGCGTGGGATCACGGGCTGGTCGGTCGGCTGCGGGAAGCGCGGAGCGAGCTGGCAACGTGGCTCGTCGGATTCGCGGGCGAGTTGAGCTCTGAGCGGCGGTCGCTGGCGGAGGATTGGGCGGGGGCGGCGACGCGGCAGGTGGAGCTGGCCGGCACGGCGCCGTTCGAGGTCGCCCAGACGATCGAGGCGCTGTACAAAATCGAGCACGGGCTCTTTGACCGCCACGGGGGCGGCTGAGCCGACTTGTTGACCGCGGCCGCAACCGAGGAGGGTGCAGCAATCAGTACACAGAAGCTGGCTCAGTATCTGAGCCTGGAGGCCGCCCAAGCGCAGCTGGCGGCGATGGCGGCGGAGGTCGGCACGCGCGAGTTCGTGCAGGTGCGGAACCTGGAGTACATCCCGAACTCGTTCGAGCTCTACCCGCTGGCGCCGGCGAGCCGCTTGCCGCTGCCGGGCATCGCGGCGTTCGCGGTGGACATGGACGGCACGAGCACCACGACGGAGCCGCTGGCGCTGCATTCGCTCGAGTACATGGTGCGGCGGTTCACGAACCAACTGACGGAGGACGAGTGGCCGGGGCTTGACCCGGTGCACGACCACCCGTACGTGATCGGCAACAGCAACTTCCGCCACACGGAGTTCCTGGTCGAGCGGTATCGCGATCGGCTCGACCACGACGCGTTCTGCCAGGCGTACTTCGAGGCGGTGG
The DNA here is from genome assembly GCA_964499235.1 of uncultured Planctomycetales bacterium. GTDB lineage: Bacteria > Planctomycetota > Phycisphaerae > UBA1845 > Fen-1342 > JAFGRR01. Next base: position 13,315 of record CAZCKC010000011.1, read on the forward strand.
CGTGGACGCTGGCGTGCATGGAGGATCCGCAGCGGCGGCGTGACATCGTGCTGAACGCGCGGAACGTCGGGCTGGCGGCGCTGGTGGAGGATCCGAGCCTGGTGACGCTGACGCGGACGGCGGGGTTGGACGACACGACCGTCGCCGAAATCGTCAAGCCGCTGGTCACGAAGCACGGGGCCGCGTTCCGGTACGAGCATCTGAGCGAGCTGGTCAGCGCGGCCCTTGATATTTACTACTACCGCTACCACGCGATCATGCGGAAGATGGAGGCCGGCGACAGCGCGGCGCTCGCGCAGCAGCTGCTCGGCGACAGCGGACGGCGGCTGGTCGAGCCGATGCCGGGCTACGAGGTGTTCATCCCGCTGATCAAGGGCTGGCTGGGGACCGCCGCGGACGCGGTGTTCGAGCCGCTGGTCGAGCAGTTGCGGGCGACGGCGCCGGACCAGGGGGAAACGCTCGCCGTCGATGCGGCCCGGCAGCAGTTCGGGCAGCTCGCCCGGCACTTCGCGGAGCAGCCGGCGAAGGTCGCGCTGGTGACGGCCTCGATCGCGTACGAGGCGCACGCCTGCATGCGGGAGGTCATCCGCGTGATGGCCGAGCGCGTGCAAGGCTGGCCGGTGCCGGGCGCGACACGCGAGAAGCTGGCGGCCGCGCTGAGCGACTACCGCCGCGTCTTCGACGGCTTTGTCTGCGCCACGGACGCGTGTGAGCCACGGCTGAAGCCGCACCGCGACCTGTACAGCCTGGCGCTGTTCCAGATGTCGATTCCCAAGGCGCAGTACGGCCGGTGCGTCGGGATCGAGGACACGGAGCCGGGGATCATCGCGTTGCGGGCGGCGGGGATCGGCTGCGCGGTGGCGCTGCCGAACCACGACACGAGCCGGCAGGACTACGCGGCGGCGACGCACATCGCAGCCGGCGGGCTGCCACAGCTGCTGCTGGCGGACAACCTGCTGCTGGATCGGGCCGTGCTGACGGCGGCCGCGGCGGGCTAAACGGCGGAGTTCAACCACCTCACGCAGAAAAGCGAGGGCGCATGCCAGTGCCGGAGTTTGACACCTGGACGGTGACCAACAGCCGCTACGACGCGCACACGCTGGGGCAGTTCAACAGCGTGTGCACCGTCTCGAACGGCTACCTGGGGCTGAAGGGCAACGTGGCGGAAGACCGCGACGGCTACAGCCCGGTGACGCTGATCAACGGGATCTACGACGAGCTCGACATGTTCGGCACGATCCGCGCGTCGAACGAGGAGCGGCGCTACCTGGACGAGACGAAGTTCGACGCGGCCGGCAAGAGCCCGGCGGTCGCGAACCTGCCGAGCCCGCTCTACGTGCGGCTGTTCGTGGACGACCAAGAAGCGACGCTGACGCGGGCGACGGTGCGCGACTTCTACCAGGGCTTCGATCTGCACAGCGGCGTGTACAGCTACACGTTCATCGCGACGGACGACGGGGGGCGAGCGACGCGGGTCGCGATGACGCGGTTCGCGGCGCTGCCGCACGCGCACCGGGCGTACATGCGATACGTCGTGACACCGCTGAACCACGACGCGCCGCTGCGGCTGCTGAGCGGGATCGACGGGCAGGTGCACTCGAACACGACGGGCGAGCGGCAGTTCGCGGTCACCGAGCGGCACGCCCTGTCACCGGAAACCCTCCGCCTGACGGCTCGCACTCCGGCCCGCGGCCACGACGTCGAGCTGGCCGTCGCCAACGCGCTGCACGTCCCCAGCGACGAGGTCCGCGTGGTCCGCGAGCACGACCGGATCTACACGGAATACGTCCTGCCCGGCGGTCGCGATCGGCCGATCACGCTCGACCGCTTCGTCGTGCTGGCCAGCAGCGAGGACGCCCGCCACAACGCGACGATCGACGTCGCGGCCGAGCTCGCGGCGGCCAAGCGCGAGGGCTTCGACGACGCGCTGATTGCGCAGCGGGCGGCGTGGGCGCCGATCTGGGAACTGGCCGACGTGCAGATCGAGGGCGACGACCTCGCGCAGCAGTACCTGCGCTTCTGCCTGTACCACGTGCTGGCGGCGATCCCGCGGCACGCGGACCGCCTGCCGGTGCCGGTGAAACTGCTGACCGGCGAGTACTACCAGGGCAACACGTTCTACGACACGGACCTCTACATCATCCCGTGCTACACGTTCCTGTTTCCGGAATTCGGGCGGGCGGCGATCAACTTCCGCTGGCACGGGCTCGAGCCGGGGCGGGAGCTCGCGCGGAAGTTCGGCTACGAGGGGGCGAAGTTCGCCTGGCAATCGGGACCCTACGGCGAGGAGTGCCTGGGCGACTGGTGGATGTTCACGCACACGAACGTGCACATCAACGGCGATGTCGCGTACATGCTCATGCAATACGTTTGGGCGACCGGCGACGAAGGCTTCCTGCAGGCGAAGGGCATCGACCTGCTCGTCGAGACCGCCCGCTTCTATGCGTCGCGCGTCGAGTATGACGCCGCCCGCGACGCCTACGACATGCACAACGTGACCGGGCCGGACGAGGGCCACGTCGGCGTCACCAACGAGTTCTACACCAACTACCTGGCCCGCCAGAATCTCCGCTGGGCCGCCGAGCAGGTCGCGCGGCTGAAGGCCGAGCAGCCGCCGGCCTACGCGGAGGCGACGCGGCGGCTGAAGCTCCGCGACGAGGAGGTCGACCGCTGGCAGGAGGTCTCGGAAAAGCTGACGCTGCTGTTCGACGAGCAGACCAAGCGGTACGAGCAGTGCGCGGGCTTCTACCAGCTCAAGGAGCCGCCGGCGTTTAGCCGGGACCGCGAGACGTGGTTCGAGACCGTCTTCCCCTACCAGGCGCTCAACCAGCCCGACGTCGTGATGGCGCTGGTGCTCTTCCGCGACGCGTTCCCGGACGACGTCGCCCGCGCGAACTGGGACTTCTACAAAGACCGCAGCATGAACTTCTCGTCGATGAGCTTCGTGCTCAACGCGATCATGGCCGCCGACATGGGTGAGCTCGACCACGCGCACGAGAACTTCCTGATCTCCGCCGGCGAGGACATCGACGAAGCTCTCACCGGGCGCAAGGACACCTACGCCGGGCTGCACGGGACCGCCAGCGGCGGCGCGTGGATGGCCGCGGTCTTCGGCTTCGGCGGCGTGCACGTGAGCGAGCAGGGCTTGCGCGTGCGGCCAAAGCTGCCGTCCCAGTGGCGCCGGCTGCGCTTCAACCTGGTCTACCGGCAGCAGGCGCTGACGTGCGTGGTGACACCGGACGAGGTGGAGGTCAGCACGCATCCCACCGGGACCGGGCCGGTGACCTTCGAGCTGGCGGGCGAGCCGGTGACGCTGCAGCCCGGCGCGACGGTGAAGCGGACCTATCGGTAAGTGGGCACCGGCGCGACCTTCAGCATCGTAACATTAACCTAGTGACCACTTAACCGCCGGCGCGACGCCGGTGCCACGGCTCGGGGGCGGGCGGATAAAGGGTTTGACGCGTGACGGACAACGGTCTTGCGGCTTTGGAGTTCCCGCCGACGACGGTGCTGGCCGAGCTGGCCCGCGACGAGGTGCGGCAGCGGCGCGAGGAAGGCTGCGCCGTCGGTGACCTGGGCGCGCGGGTTGCGGCCGCGGTGGAAGATCGGGACGCGCTCTGGCGCCTCTATCGCGAACTGACGGCCCTGAAGCCGGCCGCCGACTTTCCGTATCACGAGCCTGACGCGCTCGACGCGATTCGGGCGGCGCGAGCCCTCGCGCCGACGGCGCCCCAGCCGCCGGCCGCCGACGAGGCCGCGACGGCCGACCGCATCCACGGCGGCTGGCTCGGGCGGTGCGCGGGGCTGGTCCTGGGCAAGCCGCTGGAGAGCCGTCCGTTCATCGAGACCCGCGGCGCGACGCGACGCTACCTCGAGTCCGCCGACGCGTTTCCGCTGACGGATTACGTGCCGAACGACCCGGCCGCCCTGGCGGCGGTCGGGGGCGAGCGGCTGCCCTTCCCCGACTCGCAGCGCGGGAACGTGCGCTTCGTCGAGTCGGACGACGACATCCGCTACACGCTGATGGGGCTCGAGTTGCTGGAGCAGCACGGGCTCGAGGTGACCACCGGTGATGTGGCGGCGTGGTGGACGCACCGGCTGCCAAGCGCGTTTCTGTTCACGGCGGAGGAGGCGGCGCTGCGCAACCTCTTCCTCCTGCGTGGGCAGTACGACCCGCGAAAGCTGAGCGACGAGCAGCTCGAACAGGTGCGCTCCTGGCTGAACCCCTACCGCGAGTGGATCGGGGCCCAGATTCGGGCCGACGGGTGGGCGCTGGCGTGCCCCGGGCGGCCGACACTGGCCGCAACGCTCGCCTGGCGTGACGCCCGGCTCTCGCACGTGAAGAACGGGGTCTACGGCGAAATGTTCATCGCGGCGACGATCGCGACCGCACTGCGCCGCAGTAACGCCCGCGAAGCGATCCACGGTGGGCGGGCGCAGATTCCGGACCGCAGCCGGCTCGCGGAAGCGATCGACCAGGTGAGCGCCTACTGCGATGCGTACGACTTCGAGCGCGATGACCTGGGCAGCGCGATCGAGTGGCTCTGGGACACGTTCGGCGCGTATCACTGGGTGCACACGATCAACAATGCGGCCGCCGTGGTGCTGGCGCTGCTGCTGGGACGCGGTGATTTCGGGCGGACGATCGGGCTGGCGGTCAGCGTCGGTTGGGACGCGGACTGCAACGGGGCGACGGCCGGCTGCATCGCGGGGGCGCTGTGCGGGGCCGCGCAGCTCCCGCGCCACTGGATCGACCCGCTGAACGACACGCTGCGCAGCGCGCTGCCCGATTTCCACCCGATCGCGATCAGCGAATGCGCGGCCCGCCACGCGGCGTTGGCCCGCGCCTTCGCGGACGCGCAAGACCCGGCCAACTGAGGACGCCATGAGCGCGGTGATCTCCGAGGCCGGCCGGCACCACCTGCAATGGGCGTTGATCGACGGTGTCGGTCCATTGACCTTCCAGAAGCTGCTGATCACGTTCGGTACGGCGGAAGAAGCGTGGCAGGCGCCGGCCCGCGCGCTCGAGCGGGTGCATCGCGTCGGCGCGGACAAGGCTGACCAGATCGCGTCGCAACGGACCACGGTCACGCCGCTCGTCGACGCCGAGGTCGCTGCGATCGAGCAGGCGGGCGGGCGGATCCTCTGCCGGGCCGACGCGGACTACCCGGCCGGGCTGAAGCAGCTGCCCGACCCGCCGATCGTGCTCTACGTCAAGGGCGAGCTGCGCAGCACCGACGCGGTGGCGGTCGCGGTCGTCGGCACGCGGCGCTGCAGCGTCTACGGCAGCGAGCAGGCCCGGCGCTTCGGCGAGCTGCTCGCAGGAATCGGGGTCACCGTGGTGAGCGGGCTCGCGCGCGGCATCGACGCGTTCGCGCACCACGGCGCGCTCGACGCCGACGGCCGCACGCTGGCGGTGCTGGGCACAGGCCTGGGTGAGATCTACCCGCCGGAGAACCGGGCCCTGGCCGAACGGCTGGTCTCCAGTGGGGCCCTGATCAGCGAGCTGCCGGTGCGGGCGGCCGTCCGGCGGGAGAACTTCCCGAGCCGCAACCGCATCATTGCCGGGCTGTCGCTGGGCACGCTGGTGATCGAGGCCCCGAAACGCAGTGGGGCGCTGATCACGGCGCGGCTGGCGAACGAGTACAACCGCGAGGTCTTCGCCCTGCCGGGGCGCGTCGGTGATCCGAACGCGTTCGGGACCAACGCGCTGATCCGCGACGGGGCGGCCAAGCTCGTGCTCGACCTCGAGGACATCGTCAACGAGCTCGGCGAGGTCGGCTATCACCTGCAACTCAGGGAGGGCGCCGCTGCGGGGCACGCGCCGCGCGAGCAAGACACACCCGCCGCCGGGCAGCCGACGCCGCTCACGCCGATCGAGCAACGCGTGCTCGCGCTGATCAGCTGCGACCCGATCCTCCAGGACGTGGTCATCCAGAACGCGGAGTACCCACCGGGCGAGGCGCTGGCGGCGCTGACATCGCTCGAGCTGAAGCGGCTGATCCGCAGGCTGCCGGGACAGCTCGTCGCGCGCGTGGGACAGGCCTGATTGCGGTCAGTTCTTGCAGCGCGGCGGGACGTCAGGGCGTGCTCGTTGTCGCGGAAGCCGTCACGCTCCGTTGCCCGGGCCAGCCGAGCAGCACCAGCCCGAGCACCAGGCCGCCGAGGAACGTCGACCCGCCGGCGGCCGCGGCTTTCCACGTCCGCCCCGGGTTCGCGACCACTTGCTGGGCCGCATGGATCGCCCCCATCGCAAAGCGGTCCGGGGCGACGGCCGACCGCTCGATGTTGGCCAGCTCGGCCGTCAGTGCAGCCTGCTGGGCTTCGAGGTCTTCGCAGATCTCCGCTTGGTAAGCCCGCTGGACCTGGAGGCCACGCTGGCGCTGCGTCTGCGTATCGAACTCGAAGAGGGCTTCCTGGGCGGCCCCGATCTTGGCCAGCAGCTGCTCGCGGGCGTCGTCGAGCTGCATGACTTCTTCGCGGAGTTCGGCGACCTTGGCGGCGTGGGCGTCGCGCGCCCGGCGGTCAGCCGCTTCCTGGGCCACCTCGCGGAGATTCGCGGTGCGACGGTTCATTCGGCCCAGCACGCCGCGGACCTTGCGGTCGGCCGCGTCAAGCTCGAAGTTCTCCTCGAGCGCTACCGTCTTGGCGGCGGCGTTGAATTGCTCGGCCACGCTGGCCAGGTTGCGGGTCTCGCCCCGGAGCACGGCCGCCACGACCATGGCGCGGGTCCCGCCGCCGTCGCCCCCGAGCGACTCGATCCGCGTATCGGTGGCCGCGATGGTGTCGCCGGCGGTCTCGCGGACCCGGCGGACCTGCGTCAGCGCAGCGTTGTGGAGTTTGATCAGGGCTGCGAAGTTCTGGTCGATGTCGATCGTCTCCAGCTCCTCGCGCCACTTCGGCAAGTCCGTGGTGAGCGTTTGGAGGTACTCGTTGAGGCGGTCGGCGTCGGCCTTCGCCTCTTCCAGGACGCCCGCGACGCTGCGCGGCGGGTTGAGCTCGAGCTGCTCCGCGATGGCGGCCCCAAGTCCATTGGCGGCTGCTCGGAGCTGCGCGCTGGGCGCGTCGAGCATGACGAGGCCGAGGCCGACGCTTTCCTGAAAAGCCCGGGCGGCGGCTTGGTATTCCTTCTGGTCCTGCTGGTAAACGGCGTCCTGGGCGAGCAGGCGCTCGACGTCCTCGTCCCGCACGAGGCCGCGCGGCACGGTGGCCTGGAGCTCGGCCAGGGCGACCCGCTGCGCGGTCAAGGTATCGCTGCGAGCGGCCCGGTCCGCGCGGAGCTGTTCGAGCCGGGCGACGAGCGGGGCGCGGTCTTCGGCCGGCGGGAGGGTTGCGAGTTGCGCGTCAAGCGAGGCCAGCGCGTCGCGGGCCCGGGCCAGCTGGTCGGTGACCTGCTCACGACGAAGCTCGAGGTCGGCATAGGTCGCCGGGAGCTGCGGCTCGGCCGGCCGGGCGTTGATGGTCTCCAGGTAAGGATCGACGAGCGTGTGCAGCAGCGCGGCGCTGGCGGTGCGGTCGGGCAGTGCGATGCTGGCTGAGAGCGTGGCGGCGGTGGGGTCGGTGGCCACCTGCAGCCCGCCGCGGGTCTGGGCCGTGCTCCAGAGGTCGGCCACGCCGGCATCCGCCGCGACGCGCGACAGCCGCTGTGGATCGGCCAGGAAGCGGGCGTGCTCGGCCAGTACGGCGTCGACGTCAGTGGCGGCAGTCACGACCGGGACCGCCATCCGCGTCTGCCACACCGGCGGGAAGAGCCAGGCGTAGAGCGCCGCGGCCGCCGCGGCCGCCACCGCGCTCAGCACGATCGCCCGCTGCCAGCCGGCGCGGTTACGGGTGACGTGCACGGTCTGCACGACGTCGCGGTAGATGATCTCCGGCTCGGGTGCCCGCGGAACCGGCTGGACGGCGTGGGCGTCGAGCTCGACGATCCGGCGGACCTGGAGCTGGAGCGCCTCGGCGTGCTGCTCGAGCTCCTGCTGCCGCGTCGCCAGCGCCTGCTCGGTGACGCGGATGTCGCTTTCGCGGGCGTCGATCTGGGCAGCGCGAGCCTCGGCCGCCCCGTCGGCCTGCGCTGTGGCGGTAGCGTGGTCGCTGGCCTCGCTGAACATCTGGTCGACGGCGGCCTGCCGCCGCTCGAGCTCTTGCTGCGCGGCGATCAGCTCGCGCAGGTGCTTTTCGTATTCCTTCTCGCGGGCGGCCGCCCGGGTAAGCCGTTCCTCGAGGTCGCGCTGCTGCTCTTCGATTATGCGGCGCTGGGCCTGGACCTCGTCGGATTGGCGGGCGAGCGCGCCGCCGCGCTCACGGGTGTCACGCCACTGGTTCTCGAAGGTGGCCTGCTGTTCGAGCAGCCGCTCGCGCTCGGCCTGAAGCAGCTTGGCGTCCTCTTCGAGCTGGTTCTGCCAGCGCTCGAGCTCCGCCCGGCGGTGGTGGAGCTGTTCGCGGAACGGTTGCAGCTCGGCCGCCAGCACGTCGAGGCGAGCCTGGCGGGCGTCCAGCTCGAGCGCTCGCTCGGAAAGGCGGCTGCGGGTTTCTTCGAGCGCGGCGCGTTGCGCGGCGATCTCTTCGCGCGCCGCGGTCATGCGCTGTCGGAGGTCGCGGTCGAGCCGCTTGAGCTCCTGGGTGCGCTGGTGCAGCTCCGCCCGTTCCTCGGTCCGGGCGCTGCGCTCGGCGTGCTTGCGGCGCTCGAGCCGATCAATGGACCGGCGGACGTGCTCCTTGTCCTGCTCGAGCTGCTGCTCGCGGGCGGTCAGGTCGCTTTCGAGCTCCTCGAGTTGCGCGCGGCGGCGGTTCAGGTCCTGCTGCTCCTGCCGCAGCGTGTCGAGCCGGGCCGCGATCTGGGCCCGCGCTTGCTCAAGCGAGCGCTCGGCCGCGTCACGCCCTTCGTGCTCGGCCGCGTTGAAGACCGAGTCGAGGTCCCGCTCGCGTTCCTGCAGCGCCAGCTCGCGGGAAGCGATCGAAGCGAGCCGCTCGCGGATCTCGGCCACCAACGGCCCGAACCGGTCCCCCGCGGGCGGCGGGCTGGCCGGCAGCGCCAGCGAATCATCGGCGGCCCGGCGTTCGAGGACCTCGCTGTCGACCGGCGCCTTGCGATCGGCCAGTTTGGAATTGGTTTGGGTGTGCTCGTCGGCCATGCCGCGTACCGCCGCGTTGAGCAGGTGTCGGGCCGAGGGGCTCGCGCGCGTCGCCGCGCGAGCGGCAGGCGCAAGTTCCGCGCCGGGCATAGTCTACCAAGGCCGCCCACTTGAGTCAGCGGCCTTCCGCTCTGGAATATCGGGAACGCACGGAGCGGGGCTCAGGCCAAGCGGCGAAGCTGCGTAATCGCCGCGCGAAAATCCTTCGGGAGCGGTGCCTCGCAGGTCACGACCGCGTCGGTGGCCGGGTGACGGAACGTGACCCGGAACGCGTGCAGCGTGAGCCGATCGATCAGCGGGCGCTCGGGCTTGCGAACATTGGGCCGATAATCGGCCTTGTACCGGGAGAGCATCACCGCCGTGCCGCCACCATACCGCGGGTCGACCGTGAGCGGGTGGCCGATGGCCCGCAGGTGCACGCGGACCTGGTCACGGTGGTCGGTCTGCGGCTCGCATTCGAGCACGGTGTTGCCGGCCAGCCGCTCCTTCACCGCGTAGCGGGTCGCGGCGGGATAGCCGCGGCTGCGGCTGACCTTCTGGCGTTTCTGGCGGCGGTCGTAGCGCAGCGGCAGGTCGATCTCGCCGTCCTCGCTGACGAAGCCGTCGACCATGACCAGCACCTGGCGGGTGAGCGTGTTGTCGGCGACTTGGGCGGCGATCCGGTCGCGGGCCGCTTCGTTCTTGGCGTAGATCACGACGCCGCTGGCGGGATCATCGAGCCCCCAGGCCAGCAGCGGCAGCGCCTCCGGGCGCGGCACGAGCAGGTCGAGCGTGCAGGGCTCGTCGGACTCGGGATCGGGTTCGTGCAGCGTCCCGCCCGGCTTGTTGAGCACCAGGACGTGGTCGTCGTCGAGGAGCACTTCCGCTCGCCGCTTGCGGGGCGTACTGATGGATTGGTTGTTGCGGCTCATTGCGGCGCCACCTGTTCGAGACGAATGTGCACCTGCGGCGGCGGCGACACGAGGCTCAGGCCACGCGGCAGGTCAAAGTTCACGTCGAGCGTATGCTCGGTTCCCACAGAGCTCAGCAGGTCGCTCGTGACCAGCACGTAGGCGTCGACGTCCGCGTCGGTCAGCTCGGTCACGCTGCGGTCGTCAGTGCGGACCTTCAGGTCGCGCAGGAACCATTCCAGCGGATCGCGTAACACCAGCCGCACCCGGCGTTGATCGTATTGCTGCCAGGCCGTCGGCGTGAACGCCAGCCGCACGCGGACGTTCTCGATCGCCAGCTCGCGCGTGGCCGCCACCACCGTCAACACGACATCGACCGTCCGCGGTTCGATCCCCACCGGCTGGTCCGCGAGCGTCATCTGTACCGGCACGTCCTCGAGGCTCAGCGAGCGTTCCGTGGGTTGGCCGGCGAGGCGACCGGCCACCGGCACGGCGATGACCCGTTCGTCCGGCGGCAGCTGCTCGAAGACGCGCCGCGGCAGCGTGACCGCCACCGTCGGCGGCGTGATCTGCACGTCGGAGGTCAAGAACGAGCCGGCGTCGAGGACCAGCGGGAGGTCCTCGGTAGTCTCGCGGTCGACGGCCAGCGCCAGCACGTCGGGCTGGGCGTCCAGCACCTCCACGCCCCAGGAGCTGAACAGGTTGACTTCCTCGAGCTGCTCGGCCACGGGCAGATTCGGGTTACCGGGCGTCTGGAGACTGGCGGGCAGCGTCCATTCCACGATCAGCGCCTCGCTCGGGCCGCGGCCCAGCTCCCGCCGCAGGGCGTCCATCGCCCGGTTGGAGCCCCGCAGCTTGACGGTGAACCGCGGGGGATCGGGCGCCTCGACGTCGACGACAAAGCCGGCCGGCTGCTGGATCCGCATCACCACCGGCACGTTGTCGAAGTTGACTTGCGTGGCCTGGTCGGCGAGGTACCAGATCATCAGCGAAAGCACCGCCACCAGCAGCGCCCGCCGCAATCCGTACCACGACAGCGACCAGCCGGACTTCTGCCGCCGGACCTCGGCCGCCGTGGTGCCGCCGAGCCGCTCCTCGAGCTCGTGCTCCAAATCGTCGAGCGAGAGGTACCGCGTCAGCTTACCGTTGTCGGCCAGCGAGATCGTGCCGGTCTCCTCTGACACGATCAAGATCAGCGCGTCGGTCTCGTAGCTCAGCCCGACCGCTGCCAGGTGCCGGCTGCCGAGGTTGGTGTCGATCTCCTCGCTCTCGGCCGAGGGGAACTGGCAGTTGGCCGCCAGCACCCGGTTGTCGGCAATGATCGTCCCAAGATCGTGCAGCGGCGAATTGGGGAAGAAAATCGTGTTCAGCAGGCTGGCGGACACCTCGGAGTTGATCGTCGTGCCGTTCTCCGCCCAGCCGCGCAGGTCGACGCCCCGCTGGATCGCGATCAGCGCGCCGTACTTGTTTCGCGACAGGAAGCCGGCCGACTTGACGAGCGCGTTGATCAGCCGGGCCTTGACCGTCTGCCGCCGCGACGGACCGATGTCGCCCACGCGAATGAACGCCCGCCGCAGTTCCGGCTGGAAGGCGACCAGGACGATGAACGCCACCGCCAGCACGAAATACTGGTAAAGGATCTCGAAGCGTTCCCAGCCGAAGCGGTCGCTGAGCACCCGCGTCACCAGCGTCACCACCAGCAGGATCAACAGCAACCGGCGCAGCGGGCGCGTCCCGCGGGAACCCTCCAGCCGGGCCACCGTCCAGTTGATCGCCAGCGCAATCAGGACGAGCTCGACCGCCATCGCGATCGGATCGCCGGCCGGGCCGCCCAGACGTTGGAACAGGTTTTCGAGCGCTTCTAACATGTTGGTTGAGACCGCAGTATAGGTGCTGGCACCATCGGCCGCGAATGACCGCCGCCGACCTCCGACAGATCGGCCTTCCAATGCCTCTCCCACCCGACAGCACAGCGCGCGTCGCCCACAACGTCGAGGCCATCCGCGCGACGATCGCCGAGCACGCCGCCCACGCCGGCCGCGACCGCGACGACGTTCAGCTGGTTGGGGTCACCAAGTACGTCGGGCTTGGCGTCATGCGGGCGCTGCTGGCCGCCGGTGTCCGCGACTTCGGCGAGAGCCGCGTCCAACAGCTCCAGCCGCGGATGGCCGCCCTCGGCGTCGGCGCCGCCGGCCTGGACGGGCCCTTCGGCTCCGAAGGATCCCCGGCGCCCCGCTGGCACATGATCGGACGGCTCCAGCGTAACAAGGTCAAGTACCTGCTGCCCGACTGCCGGATCGTCCACTCGCTCGACACGCTGAAGCTGGCCGAAACGCTGTCCAAGCGGGCCGAGCCCGACGGCGTCACAGTCGACGTCTTCGTCGAGGTCAACGTCACCGGCGAAAGCCAGAAGGGCGGCGTGGCCGGCGACGAGCTGCCCCGCCTGATCGCGGCCGTCACCCCCCTCCCGCACGTCGCCATCCGTGGCCTGATGACGATGGCCCCCTACGACCCGGAGCCGGAACACGCCCGGCCGGTGTTTGCGAGGCTGCGCGAGCTGCTGAGCGATCTGCGCGACCGCGGCCTGGTCGACGACCGCTGCCGCGAGCTCTCGATGGGCATGAGCGGCGACTACGCGGTCGCCGTCGAGGAAGGCGCGACGATCGTCCGGGTCGGCTCGGCATTGGCCGAGGGACTCTCCGATGAAGAGCGCGCGGCCGACTAGGACGCGATGCACCGGGCTCAGACGCGGAACAGCGCCCCGAGCCGCTTGCCCAGCGCCAGCGACGCGCCGGCGATCGTGATCACCAGGATCACCATGCCCCAGACGCCCAGCGCCGAGGCCATCTCCAAGCCTGATCGCGGCAGGGTGCTGATGTCGTAGATCGCCTTGGTCATCGGGTAGTCTTCTTTGTTGAACGCCAGTATCAGGCTGTCCGAGACCTCCAGCATCGCCCGGCTGAAGACCAGCAGGCTCCCCGCGATGATGTTCGCTAACAGCAGCGGGATCGTCACCAGCAGCAGCGTCCGGAACGTGCCGCTGCCCAGGTTGGCGGCCGACTCCTCCAGCGAGACCGAGGTCTGCTCCAGGCCGGCCACACACGCCCGCACCATAAACGGCAGCCGCCGGGTGGCGTAGGCGATCACCAGCAGCACCGTTGGGTCGTTATCGATCGGGTCCAGGAACGCAAAAAGGTTGCCAAACAGCGAGCCGGGCTGCGTCATCGCGAAGTAGCCGAACGCCATCACCAGCCCCGGCACCGCCAGCGGGAGCATCGCCAGGTGGTCGAGCACGGCGTTGAGCGGGCTCGGCCGGCGGACGATCAGGTAGGCAATCGCCAGGCCCAGCGTGATCGTGACGATCGTCGCCAGCCCGGCGTACTTGAAGCTGTTGATGATCGACTGGGCCGCGTTGAAGCTCGCGTCCGAACGGACTTCTTCCGCGCTGGCCGCCGTGATGCCGGCCAGGATCTCCTGGTGGTGCGTGAGCGTCATCTCATCGAAGCTGAGCGGCAGCCGCCCGGTGCCCGAGACGCTGTTGAGCACGACGCCGATGTGCGGCAGGACCGCGGCGAAGAAGACGACCGCGAACGGGAGCGTGATCAGCAGCGTGCTAACCGCCCCGAGCTTCTTCCGCTGGGCGGCCACCGTGGCTTTCGAGAGCATCGCCCCACCGCCACGCCCCAGGATCAGCTTCCCGATCGCATAGAGCAGGACGCTGGCCGCCAGCAGAACAATCACCAGCGCATACGCCATCCGCCCGGGGTTGTACGACTGGATCTCGAAGAAGACCTGCACCGCCGTCAGCCGGTGCCAGCCGACCATCAGCGGCGTGCCGAGCTCGGTGAATGCCCAGATAAACACGATCGTGCTGCCGGCGAAGACCCCCGGGCGCATCAGCGGCAGCGTGATTCGCCAGAACCGCCGCCAGCCGCCGGCGCCCAGGTTGCGGGCGGCTTCGGACATCGCGGGGTCGATGTTGGCCAGGGCGGCCTGCACGTTAAGAAACGTGATCGGATAGAGGTACAGCGCCATCAGCACGACGACCGCCAGGAAGCCCTGCGGCAGCGCGAGCCAGTCGATCTCCTGCCCGGCTGCCAGCACCCCGACCGCGCGGAGCAGCGGGTTGAGGTCGACGGTGATGCCAAGCCAGTCGATCCCGGAGCCCGGCTCGATCACGCCCCACCGCTCGAGCAGTTCGTTGATCCCGCCATTACGCGAGAGCAAGCCCTTCAACCCCAATGCCCCGACAAACGGCGGCAGCACCAGCGGCACTTGGATCAACGCCAGCCAGATCGCCTTGCCGCGGAAATCATAGCTGTCCGCCAGCAGCGCCAGCGGCAACGCAATGATCAGCGTCAGCACCGTGGTGGTGACGGCCACCAGGATCGAGTTGACCAGCCCCTCGACCAGGATTGGGTCGCGGAAGACCTCCTGGATCCAAAACAGCGAGAAAGTGCCGTCCGGCTCGACAAGCCCCTGGCGGACGACGGTGAAGATTGGCGCGAGCAGGATCAGCGCCAGGACCGCGACAAGCAGCCAGCTCAACGAATGCGAGCGCCAGTGTCGGATCATCCGTCTTCCAATTGCCTCAGGGATCCATGGCCAGCCGGCGCGGATCGACCAAGTCGCGAAGCACTGCCAGCACATCGTCCACCACATCGTACATCCGCCGCAAGCCGCGGAATGTCCGGGCGGCCACGTGCGGCGTCACCAGGCAGTCGGACCGATTCAGCAGCGGGTGGGCGGGCGGCAGCGGCTCGGGTTCGGTCACGTCGAGCGCCGCCCCGGCTAGCTCTCCCTTCTCCAGCGCCCCGACCAGGTCTTCCGTCACGACGACCTTGCCCCGGGCGGTGTTCACCAGGATGGCCGTGGGTCGCAGGGCCGCCAAAACGTCGGCGTCGATGAGGTTCCGCGTCTCGTCCGTCAGTGGCACGTGCAGGCTGAGCACGTCCGCCTCCCGCCACAGCGTCGGCTTGTCCACCGCGGTTGCTGCGAACGGCAGCGGCTCGACTTCCCGAATGTCGTTGTAGAGCACCCGCCCGCCGTAACCCGCCACGACGATCCGCCCGACCGCCTGCCCGATCCGCCCCATCCCGAGGATCCCGACCGTCAGCTCGCCGAGCTCGCGCCCATGAGGCTTTTCGCGGGCGGCTTTGAACGCACCAGACCGGTACTGCTCGGCCAGCCGGTGGACCGGTCGCAGCAGATTCTGGAAAAGAGTAATCGTCAACTCGGCAACCGCCTCGGTCGCGGCCCCAGGGCGGTTCACGACGCTGATGCAGAGCCGCTCGGCCGCCGCGAGGTCGACGCGGTCGACGCCAACCCCGGCGACGCCGACCACCTTCAGCCGCGGGCCGGCCTCGAGGACTCGGGCGGTGATCGGCGTGTGCGTCCGGGCGATGATCGCCTGGGCATCAATGACGGCCGCGCAGAGGGCGTCCTCAGTGGCGTCCGGCAGGCGGATCACCTCGGCGGCGGCTTCGAGCTTGGCCTCCGCCTCCGGATCCAGGCCTTGAGCGAGCACAACCTTGAACGCTGGCAACCGGCACTCCCCCGGAATGATGGAACTTGACAGAACGGGTCAGGACGCGGCTTCTTCGTAGGCCCGGCGGAGCTGCCCACAGGCGGCCGCGATATCCTTGCCGCGGCTCTTGCGGATGTGGGCGTTGACGCCCTTCTCACGCAGCAGCCGCTGAAAACGATAGGCCGCCTCGGCGCCGGGCCGCTCGTACGGCAGCCCTGGAACCGGGTTGTACCGCAACAGGTTGACGTTCGCACGCAGGTCGCGGGCGATTCGCGCGAGCCGGGCGGCGTGGCCGGATGCGTCGTTCACGCCGGCCAGCAGGATGTACTCCAGCGTGATCTCGCGGCCGGTGGTCTCGAAGTAGTCCCGGCAGGCGGCCAGCAGCTCGGCGATCGGGACCTTGCCCCAGGGGATGAGTTCCTGGCGGAGGTCGTCGTCGGGGGCGTGCAGCGAGAGGGCGAGGTTGAGCTGGAGCTGCTCGCGGGCCAGCTTGCGGATCTGCTGCGGCAGGCCGACGGTGCTGACGGTGATGCGGCGGGCGCCGATGTTCAGCCCCCAGTCGGCGTTGATCGTCCGGATGGCGGTCAGGACGGCGTCGTAGTTCGCGAGCGGCTCGCCCATCCCCATCATGACGATGTGGGTCAGGCGGTGCTGATCGGCCGTCGTCGAGCGGATGAGCTCATCAACCCGCAGGGCCTGCTCGACGATCTCGCCGGCGGTCAGGTCCCGCTTCTTCCCGTCAATGCCGCTCGCGCAAAACGCGCAGCCGACCGGGCAGCCGACCTGGGAGGAAAGGCAGGCGGTCTGGCGGGCCTCGTCCGGGATCCAGACGGTCTCGACCGTCCGCCCGTCGGGCCAGCGGAGTAGGAGCTTGCGGGTGAAGTCGGCCGCCACCGACTCCTCGACCACCGTGGCGGTGCGGATGGCGGCGACCTCGGCCAGCCGGGCCCGCAGGGCCTTCGGCAGGTTGGTCATCTCGTCAAGGGACCTTGCCTGCTTGGCATAGAGCCACTCGACCAGCTGGTCGGCCCGATATTTCGGCTGGCCCAGCGTCGCCAACCACGCCCGCAGCGCGGCCGGGCTCAGCCCGAGCAGGTGCTGCCGGCCGGCGTCCGGCGCGGCCGGGAGGGGGTGGATGGGCAGGGTCTTTCGCATTCAAACATCATAACCGCAGGCGGCGAAGTTGTAGTTTTTTGTGGCCGCACAGCGCCGAAAAGAGTATTGTGACCGGTTTAACTTTTGCGGAACGACCGCCGCTGTGGAGAACCGTTCGATGGCTGGAAGCAGTATCCCCGAAAGTCGCGTGCCGGAGACGTTTGCGCCGGATCCTAATCTGAAGGTGTGGCTGGACGGCCAACTGCTGCCCTGGAAAGAGGCCGCGATCAGCGTCTTCGATCACGGGCTGCTTTACGGCGACGGCGTTTTCGAGGGGATTCGCAGCTACAGCGGGCGCGTCTTCGAGCGGATCGCGCACCTCGATCGGCTCTACCGCTCAGCGGCGGCGATCCAGCTTCAGATTCCCATGACGGTCAAGCAGGTCAGCGACGCGATCGACGCGGCGCTCGACGCCAACGGCCTGCTGAACGAGAGCAAGGACGCCTACATCCGGCTCGTGGTGACGCGCGGCGTCGGCGCGCTCGGGCTCTCGCCGCGAAAGACCGTCGATCCGAAGGTCTTCGTCATCGCGGCCGACCTGCTCATGTACCCGGAGGAGATGTACGAGAAGGGCATGCCGGTCATCATGAGCTCGTACACGCGGAACCCGGAGAACGCGACGCCCCCGCGGATCAAGTCACTGAACTACCTCAACAACATCCTCGCCAAGATCGAGGCGCTCGATGCCGACGCCGGCGAGGCGATCATGCTCAACAGCGACGGCTACGTCGCTGAAGCAACCGGCGACAACGTCTTCATCGTCCGCGAGGGACAGCTCCAGACACCGCCGACGTCGGCCGGCATCCTCGAGGGCATCACCCGCAACACGATCATCCACCTTGCCCGTGAAGCCGGCATCGAGACCGTCGAGAAAAACCTCGTTCGCACCGACCTCTACACCGCCGACGAGTTCTTCCTCACCGGCACCGGCGCCGAGGCGATCCCGGTCAACGCGATGGACGGCCGCCCGATCCGCGACGGCACCGTCGGCCCGGTTACCAAGCAGCTCATCAAGGCGTACCGCGAGCTGGTCCGCTCGGCGCCCGACGTGCGGCCGGAATAGGCGCACCGCAAGCCCACCCGCGCCCCGCGCGAGTCGCCGGCTCGCGCGGTAAGCTGCGTCGATGGACCGTGACGCCCTCGCCAGCGCCGGCTTCGAGCTCGACGCCGCGGAGCACGCCCGCCTCGCCGCGTTCGTGCACCTGCTGTTGGCCGCCAACGAACGCATCAACCTGACCGCCACGCGCGACGTGGCCGCCTTCTGGGGTCAGCACGTCTGCGATAGCCTCGCGCTGCTGCCACTGATTCAGGAAGCCGCCCCGCGGACGCTGGCCGACATCGGCACCGGCGGCGGGTTGCCCGGCCTCCCGCTGGCCTGCGTCTGTCCCGACCTGCACGTCACGCTGATCGACGCCCGACAGAAAAAACTGGCCGTCCTGGATGGGATCATCGCCGCACTTGGCCTGTCGAACGCGACGACCTGCTGGGGGCGGGCGGAGGACCTCGCTTACGATCCCGCCCACCGCGAGCACTACGACGCCGCGACGGTGCGGGCGGTCGGCGACCTGCGGACGACGATCGAGTACGCCGCGGGGCTCCTGAAGCCCGCCGGCCAGGCGTGGTTCTTCCGCAGCGTCCACCAGCTCGAGGACGATCTCGCCCGGGCGGAGCGGGCCGCGGGCCGCTGCCGGCTCTCGCTGATCGAGACCCGGACATACCGCCTGCCGGCGCCCCACGGCGAGCGCGCCGTCGCCGTCTACCGCAAGGACCGCCCCCTGCCGCCGAGCCTGCCCCGCCGCCAAGGCCGCCCGAAGAGCGACCCGCTCTAGCCGACCGGGAAGCCGCCGCCGCGATCGACTATCCTCCGAGCATGCTGGCGAACGTCCGCATCGTCCTGACCCGCCCCACCGGGCCGGCCAACGTCGGCGCGGTCTGCCGGGCCATGGCCAACTTCGGCTTTGCCGACCTCGTCCTGGTCGCACCCAAGCACCCGCTCAACCACCCGGACACGGTCGCCTACGCCACGCACGGCAAGCGCGTCCTCGACCAGGCCCGCGTCGTCGACACCATCGAGGACGCCCTCGCCGGCTGCGTGCGGAGCTTCGCAACCTCCGCCAAGCTCGGCCTCTTCCGCCGCCAGGCCTGCATGCCGCCCGCCGACGCGGCGGCCGAGCTCCTGCCCCTGGCCCAACAGCAGCCCGTCACGATCGCCTTCGGGCCGGAGAACTACGGCTTTCTCACCAAAGAACTCCTGCTCTTCGACCGGCTGATCACGATCCCGACGGACAACACGTTCCCCGTCCTGAACCTCGCGGCCGCGGTCACGGTCTGCTGCTACGAGCTCCGCCGCACCTGGCTCCAGCAGGCGGACCACGACCCCTTGCCGATGGCGCTCGACACCCCGCTGGCCCCCGACCAGCGCAAGCAGATCCTGTTCGACAAGCTCTTCACCGCCCTCGAGAAAATCGACTACTTCTCCGAGCAGAGCCCCGACAAGCTCAAGTTCGCCCTGCGGCACCTCTTCGGCCGCCTCGACCTGACGATCCACGAAGCCGACGTGCTGATCGGCATGGCCCAGCAGATCGATTGGTACGCGCAGCATTACGGCCCGAAGAAGCCGTCGCCCGAATGACCCGCCATGTGTTAGACTGCTTTTAGGCAGCAAGCCTACCGATCGGCCGGTTGTGTTCGAGGAGGTCTGCCATGTCACGCAGCCGATACCTTGCACTCGTCGCCCCGCTCGCGCTCTGGACCACACCGGTCGCCGACGGCGTGATGGCAGACATTCCGCAGACCCGGCGACTGCTCGCCGAAGCCCGCGGCCGCATCGTCACGCCTGAGCAAGGCCAGCGGCTGCTCGCTTGGTTCACACAAAACGGCGGACCGCAAACCAACGGCGTCGAACAACCGGCACTGATCCACCTGGGTGTACTCGCGCATCTCACGCTTGGTGACGTCGCATCCGCTGAGAAGCTGCTCGAAGATGCCAACGCAGGAATCTCCTCAGCGGCGGAAACGCCGCAGGCCACGGCTGACGTCGCACTCGTGGCGGGCGACGCGCAGGCCGCCCTGGACGGGATTCAGCACATCATTCCTGTGGCCGACACCAGCAAGCCGGATACCCAGCAATCGCGATCCGTTTACCGCGAGCTCCTCCGCAACGTCGGCGCCGTCTTCGAGCCGATCGAACTCGAGCTCGCCGACGGCAACCCGCTGACGCTGCCCACCCCCGGCCAGCCCGCGATCGTCGTCTTCTGGCAGCAGGCGGAGGCCCCCGATCCGGAGATGGTCGCGGCGCTGACCGCCGCGGCCGCGACCGAGGCCGACGTCGAGGTCACGCTCCTGGCCGTCAACAGCGACAGCCAGAACACGCGCGACGCGGTCATCGCCGCCCAGACCGGCTGGCCGGACCCGTGGCAGCACCACCTCGAGCCCCGCCCGATCCGCCCACCGCTGACGTTCCGCACGTTCGAAATCCGCCACCTGCCGGCCGTGGCCGTCCTCGATCGGGCCGGCGCCTTGCGGGCCGTCCTGCCAGCCGACGATCCCCGCGCCGTCTACGCCGCCCGCGCGGTCGTCCGCGAGACGGCCGGCGACGTCCCCACCATCATCCCGGTCACCCGCGACGGCCAGCGCCCTGCGCTCCGGGGCCTCGAGGCACCGGTCGCCAGCGCCGAAGAACCGCCCGCGGAGCAGGCAGCGCCCGCCCCGCCGGCCACCGACGAGCCCACCGCCACCGACAGCGCCGAGGCCGACAAGCTCCTCCAGACCGCCCACTCGATGCGGCGGATGCGCAGTTACAAGCGGGCCCGCGAGCTCTACGAGGAGATCATTGAGAAGTACCCCGGCACGCCCCAGGCCGCCGAGGCCCGCGAGTACCTCGGCCGCCTGCCGCGCTGAGCCAGCGCGCTGCCCGCTCACTGCCGCCGGCCGCGTTTTCGGGGTGGTGTCCGCCGGCCGGCACTGTTGCTAAACTGCCGTCCATGCAACGCTATGCCCCCGATTTCGAGCATTTCAAACGGCTCAGCGGCAGCCATAACCGCGTGCCGATCACGGCCACGCTGATCTGCGACGAGCTTACGCCGGTCAGCGCCTTCGCCCGGCTGGAGCGCGGGGCGCAGCACGCGTTCCTGTTCGAGAGCGTAATCGGCGGCGAAAAGATCGCCCGCTACTCGTTCATCGGGGCCAATCCGCGGATCACCTTCGAGGCCACCCGCAACCACCTGCGGGTCTTCGACCACCAGACCCGGCAGACGCTCTTCGAGGGCGACGCCGACGACCCGCTGAAGGTTTTCGAGGACCACCTCGCCGGCTATCGCGTCGCCACCCTGCCGAATCTGCCGCGGCTGCTCGGCGGCGCGGTCGGCTTCGCCGGCTACGACGCGATCCGCTACTACGAGCACCTGCCCGACAGCCCGGCCGACGACCGCCAGCTGCCCGACCTGCTCTTCAACGTCTACGACACGATGGTCGTCTTCGACCACGTCTACAAAACGGTCCTGCTGGCCGCCCACGCCGACGTGCCTGACGGCGCCGACGAAGCCACGCTCCGCCAGTGCTACGACGCCGCGGTCGCCAGCCTCGACACCCTCATCGCGACCATCGGCACGCCGGTGAACCTGGCCCCGGTCCAGATCGGCTACCCGCTGGAGCCGCTCAGCCGCTACGCCAGCAACTTCCGCCGCGAGGATTTCGAGCAGGCCGTCGAGAAATGCCGCGAGTACATCCGCGCCGGTGACATCTTCCAGGTCGTCATCTCGCAGCGGCTTCAGGTCGACACGCCCGCCGCCCCCTTCGACATCTACCGCGCCCTGCGGGTGATCAACCCCTCGCCGTTCATGTTCTACGTGAAGGCCCCCCAACTCACGCTCGTCGGCGCCAGCCCCGAGATCATGTGCCGCGTCGACAACGGCATCGTCACCAACCGCCCGCTGGCCGGCACCCGCCGCCGCGGCGCCACCGAGGCCGAGGACCGCCGCCTCCGCGACGAGCTGCTCGCCGACCCCAAGGAGCGGGCCGAGCACGTCATGCTCGTCGATCTCGGCCGCAACGACGTGGGCCGCGTCTGCCGCCCGGGCTCGATCCAGCTCAGCGACGTGATGGAAATCGAGTACTACAGCCACGTGATGCACATCTGCTCGAACGTCAGCGGCGAGCTGGCGGGCGGGCGGAGCGCGTGGGACGCCCTCCGCGCGACCCTGCCGGTTGGCACCGTCTCCGGCGCGCCGAAGGTCCGGGCGATGGAGATCATCGACGAGATCGAGCCGACCCGCCGCGGGCCCTACGCGGGCGCCGTCGGCTACGTCGACTTCAGCGGCAACATGGACACCTGCATCGCGCTGCGGACGCTCGTGATCCAGCCCGGCGCCGACGGGATCCACCACGCCTTCATCCAGGCCGGCGCCGGCATCGTGGCCGACTCGGTCCCCACCCGCGAGTTCGAAGAAACGATCAGCAAGGCCAAGGGAATGCTGACGGCCATCGGCGTCGCCGAGCAGTGCTTCCTGCCCGCCCAAGCCGAGGCCTGAGCCCGCGCTACGCGCTCGCCCGCTGGGGCGCTGCGTTTGGCTGGACCCGCCCGTCCAGCATGCGGATGACCCGTGCGGCCCGCTCGGCCACGCCCTGCTCGTGCGTCACTACGACCAGCGTCATGTCCAGCTCGGCCTGGATCTCAGCCAGCAGGTCGAACAGCCGGGCGCTGTTCTGCGAGTCAAGCGCCCCGGTTGGCTCGTCGGCCAGCAGGATCCGCGGCTGGTTCGCCAAGGCCCGCGCGATCGCGACCCGCTGGCGCTCACCACCCGAGAGCGTCGGCGGGCGGGCGTGAGCCCGTTCCGCCATCCCGACGCGGCTCAGCAGCTCATGCGCCCGCGCCACCTGTTCACGGCGGTCCTGCTGCCGCGTGAGCATCGGCACCTGCACGTTTTCCAGCGCCGTCAGCGTCGGGATCAGGTTGTGGAGCTGGAAGACCAGCCCGATGACCGTCGCGCGGTACGCATCGAGCGCCGCCGCCCGCAGCGTGTCGACCCGCTGGTCGGCCACGTGGACCTCGCCCTGGTCCGGCCGATCGATCCCCGCGATCATGTTCAGCAGCGTCGACTTGCCGCAGCCCGACGGCCCGCTGATCGCGACGAACTCCCCCGTCGCAACCGTGAGCTCCAGCGCGTCGAGCGCCACCACCCGGCCTTGAACAAAGGTCCGCGTCACGCTCCGGACGTCGATGATCGGCGTGTCACTCATAGCGGAGCGCCTCCGCCGGTGAGATCTGGGTCGCCCGCCAGGCCGGCAGCAGCGCCCCGAGTTGGCTCAGCACCACCGCCACACCCGCCGCCAGCGCAAACGTCGCCCAACCGTACTGCGGCTCGTTGAACTGGTTCGCCACCGGCATGAAACGCGTCAGCTCCGAGAGCAGAATACCGAGGACCGACCCGACAAGGCTCGCGAGCAGCCCCAGCAGCAACGCCTCGATCAGCACCATCCGCAGCACGCGCCCGCTCGACCAGCCCAGCGCCCGCAGCACGCCGATCTCGCGGGTCCGCTCCATCACCGTCATCCACATGGTGTTCATCACCACCACGCCGCCCACCACGATCGACAGCGCTGAGACGATCCAGACCATCTTCTTCGCGATGTCCAGGCCCTGGTCGACGCGCGAGTACTCGGCCGCGTTCGTAATCGTCACCACGTTGCCGAGCTGGGACTCGACGCGATCGCGCACGACTTGCAGGTCCGCCCCCGCTTTCAGCTTCACCATAAAGGTTGTGACGCGATCCTCGCGGCCCGCGAATTCCTGGAGCCTGTCGAGCAGCATCACCGCGCCGCCGTTGAAGAAGCCGACTTCCGACTCGAACACGCCCACCACCTCGAACGTCTCGCCGACGATCTCGATCTGGTCACCCACGCCCTTCTGCATGTTCTCGGACGCGATCGTCCCGAGGAGAACCTCGTGGGGGGCGGCCGGCCGGCGGCCTTCGATCGGCTCGTTCGATTGCAGGATGAACTCGTCGGTCCGCAGCCCGAAAAAGAGCGTGAACACCTGCCCCTTGGTCGGCAGCGGGTGAAACAGCGCGCCGGCTACCCGCTCGATCCCGTCAGTCGACTGCAGCTTGGAACGCGTTTCCGATTCGGGCAGGCTGCTGAACACGTCGGCCGCGACCTGGCCTTGGTAGACCATCATGTCCGAGCCGCCGGTCTGGATCGCGGTCTCGAGCTGGGCGGTCAGCCCGCTCACGCTCGAACTGAACGCCACGATCGCCACCACGCCGAACGCCACGCCGATCACCGTTAGCAGCGAGCGCACCGGCTGGCGCACGATGTCGCGGGCGGTCATGCGCAGGAAGGACAGGCCGGCGGGTAACGTGCTCATCGCCTCATTCTAGGGCGACCCGGCGAAACTGGCCACGCGATGCACGGCCCCGCCCGACGCACCGCACTCAAACCAGGAATACCAGCGCCAAGTTGTACGCCGCGTGAGCGCCGGCCGCGATCCCGAACCCCCGTCCGCAGAACACCAGCGCCAGGTACGTCCCCGCCAGGAAAAAGTGCAGCAGCAGCACCGCCGACAACGGGTGCATCCCGATCGGTGTGAAATGACACGCCGCAAACGCCCCCGCTGACATCACGATCGCCAGCGTCAGCGCCGGCCGCCCCGGCAGCCGCAGCCCATCCCGCAACCCCCACGCCAGTAACGTCAACAGCGTCAATCGAAAGATGAGTTCCTCGTAAATTCCCGCCCCGATCGCCCACCAGGCGTCGCTGACCGGCCCGCCGACCATCAGCTGCGCTTGCTGGAAAAGCTGGCTCAACACCAGCAGCGGCACCGCCGCGACCACGCTCTCGACCAGCATCGCCGGCAGGTACCAGAGGTTCACCTCCCAGCGAAAACGCCCCAGGACGTGCCAAGACGCGAGCACCGTCAACAAGCCGACTGCTGGCAGCCAGCTGGCCGTCCCGCCGAACAACGCGAACAACCGCCGGAGCAGCGCGTGCGCAAGCAGTTCCTCGTCCGTCGCCGTCGTGTCGACCAGCAGCAACGCGCCAAACTCGTACGTCACCACCAGCGGCAGCAAAAACAGCAGCGCGTACAGCGGCTGCTGTGTCGCCAGCCAGTAACGCGACAACGCCGTCTGCGGGCCGAGCGCCACCGCCACACCACCGGCGGACCCTGCCGCGGGTTCAACCGGCCGGCCGGCCTTCCGCCGCGGAATTCCCAGCGCCGGACGGTCTTTCGACGGAAAGGAGT
>CAZCKC010000012.1:0-17638 GCA_964499235.1 uncultured Planctomycetales bacterium
CGCGGCGCGGCTCCCCGGGGTGGCGCTGTCGTTACCGCTGGGCTATCGCAACCAGTGGATCTTCAAGATCGGCGGCGAGTACCGGCTCGACGAGCGTTGGGTCATTGGCGCTGGCTACAGCTACGCGACCAACCCGGTCGACCCGGCCGCGCTCCGCGCGATCGCGAGCGTGATGACGCAGCACCACGTCAGCATCGGACTGCGCTACGAGGCCGAGAACTGGTGGGCGGGCATCGGCTACGGCTTCGCCTTCCCGCACGGGATGAACTCGTCCGGCACGCGGATCCCGCTGGGCGTCGACTACGCCTTCAGCCGCGTGGACCACCTGCAGCACGAAGTGTTCGCCGGTTTCGGCATCACGCTGCGCTAGCCGTCACATGACACGAAGATCATTCGCCGGCGACGCGCTCAGTGGATCGTTTGACGGTGCGGAGTGGGCGATTCGGACGACCCGGCTCACGAACCGCCGCCAAACGACGGCTGCCCCTTTAGCCAGTCCGCCAAGTCGACGTCACCATCACCGTCCAAGTCGGCTCGGGCGCAGAGCGTCGAATCGCAGCCGACCGGTGACGGCATCACGCTGACCGTCACGTCGGCCAGCCCGTGACCGCGACGACCCCCGCCTTTCCCGACCGGACCTTGGCCAGCCAGGTCGATTTCATCAGCCCGGCCCTTGCGACCGACACGCGCGAGCTGAAGCTCAAGAGCCGGCTCGCCAACCCCGACGCCCGGCTCAAGCCGGGCCGCTTCGCCAACGTCGAGGTCACGCTCGGCCCGCGCCGCACCCCGCTGCTTGACACGGTCGGTATTGTTGCAGTCCGGCAGTCGCTTACAACTGCTCGGCCGCCGCGCCCATTTCGTCAGGGCAGGGGACCTGCTCGCCGTTTTGGAAGCAGCGGGTCGTCGTCTGCGTGATCGCAAAGCTGCCGCCCGTGAGCTGGCCGAAAAGAAAGCCCAGCCCGCCGGTCAGCGCCCACGCCGGGATCGCGCAGCCGCTCAGCATGAGGACGCCGGTCAATGCCACGCCGATCATTACGCGCCTGCCACGTCTCATGCCGACCTCGTTTCGCTCGTCCGACGCGGGCGCGGTCGTTGCCGCCCACCGCGGCGCCCAACCACCGCGATGCACAGCGGCACGCTGAGCATCACCACCGCCACCACGCCGCACGGGCCAACGTACTGTACCTCTTCCGTGACTTCCTCGACAATCTCGCCGCCGTACGGATCGGAGGTCGGGATCAGGTCGGCGGCCGCGCTCTGGGCCGTGTTCCGCTGCCCATCGGAGACCTCGGCGTAAAGGTTGATCTCGCGCGACGAAGCGGGCCGTAGCGTGACCGCCACTCGCTGCGTGGTGCTCGGGTTGAGCCGCCCCAGCTCCACGAACAGCGTCCGGTTCTCGACCGCCGCCCCCAGCGGCTGCTTCAGCGCCGGCGCCGTGGCGTCGTGCGGCAATGCCTCCGCCAGTACGAAGGTGGTCTGCGGCGGCAGCGGAACGGTCAGGAGCACGTCCTCGGCCGGTGCCGTGCCGTCGTTGCCCACCCGCCAGACCGCCACCAGCTCCGCGCCCGGCACCACCGCCTCCGGCGCCTGCTCGAGCGTGATCGTCAGCGCCACGAACGTGTTCTCACGCGCCACCACGCGGTTGTTCTGCTCGTCCGCCTCGCCGACCGCGTCGGCCGGATCAAGCTCCGCCACCAGCACCGCCTCCGGATCCGCCGCCAGCGCCGCCCGCAAAGCCGGATCGTCCAGCCGGATCTCGAGCGTGTGCGCGCCGCGCGTCCGCTCCGCCGCCGCCAGCGGGTAGGTCGCGAACACGTCCACCAGACCGCCGTTGCCATCACCGAGCCCCACGGCCACCGCGAACGGACCCAGGGTGGCCGGCGCGTCGACCGCGTACACCACCTGCAATGTCGTGCCGCCGGAGCGCAGGTCCGAGCTCAGCGTCCGGGCGGCCACGTCCACCGTCAGCGCCGCCAGCGCCCGGTTGTCGCTCTCTTTCGACTCCGCAACCGCGTCATCTGCATCCAGCACCGCCGCCAGGAAATCACCGTCCGCGATCTCGGCCGCGCTCAACGCTGGCCGGACATCGCCCAGCGATATTGTGTGCACCCCCGGCGTCCGCGCCGCCGCCGCGGTCACGGCGATCTCCCCGAAGTCGACGTCGAGCGGCAAGCCGTCGCTCACGTCGCGCTCGAGACCGAACCGAACCGCGAACGGCGGCACCGTCTGCGCGCCGGTCACCGTGTAGGTGAGCGCGGCCTCGGTCGCGTCGGCCGTCGGCCGCAGCGTCAGCGTCGGCCCCGCCAGGTTCGTCCCCGACGTCACGTTGAACGCGTCGGACGTGACGCTGCCCAGCGCCCCGCTCGTGGCCTCCAGCTGATAGTCCGTGCAGACCTGCGGCACGTCGACCGTGAAGCGCGCCAAGCCGGCCACCGCGTTGACGCTCGTCGTCCCGTTGAGCACGTCTCCGCAGCCCCCCGGGTCGACCAGTCCCAGCGTGATCAGGTCAGTCGCCGTCAGGTCGCGGTTGCCGAACGCATCCACCACCTCGACCTCGACGGTCAGCGGCGTCGCGGCCGCCACGTTGCTCGGCGGCGTCACGAACCGCAGTCCGTTGCCGCTGCCGGGCAGCACGTCGAACAAGCCTGAAACGGCGGGCAGCAGTGCGTCACCCCCGCTGCCCACCGTCGCCACCAGGCTCACGTCGCTCTCCGCGCGGTCGTACGTCACGTTGGTGATCGTCACCGCGCCTGTGCCCGCGGACATCGTGTCGGCTGTCGTCCCACCCAATGTCCCGGAGCCGGTGTTACGGGCCAGGTTGATCGGCGTATCGAGGACGACCTGCGCCGAGTTGCCGCCGGCATCCTGGGCCTCGACCGTCACGTCGAAGCCGCTGCCGGCCGTCACCGGCGTCGGCACCACGCTCAGGATCGCCAGCTTCGTCGGCGGTGACGACTGCACGGTAAACGCGTTCGACAGCCCGTCCGCCACCGGATCGCCACCGCTCGCGAACGCGCGCAGCACGATGCCGTTCTCGGCCGTGTCGTACGACACGCTGAAAGAGGTCTGCTCACTGCCGGCCGGCACGACGTTCAGCAGCGTCCCCGTCAAGCTGCCCGTCCCCGTGTCCACCGCGAGCTCGATCGTCGTGTCGCTGCCCAGCGTGGTCGCGTTGCCGAAGTTGTCCTCGATGTTGACGGTGACCAGGAACGCCGTGTTGGCCGACTTGACCCCCAGCGTCTCGAACGCCAGCTGCGCCGCCGTTCCCGGGATCACGTTGAACGGCGTCCAGTCCCCATCCCCCAGGCTCATCCCCGCGGTCGTGCTCGCCCGCAGCAGCGCGCTGCTCTGCGCCGTATTGCACCGCACGCCGTTGATCGTGATCTCGTCATCACCGCTCAACAGCGTCCCCGCCGTCGTCCCGCCGAGCACGCCGACCCCCGCCTGCAATGTCAGCTCGACGTCCGTGTCGCTCGTCACCGCCGCCGGGTTGTTCGCCACATCGCGGACCGCGATCGTCACGTCGAAGGGGCTGCCGGCCGTCGGGTTCGCCGGCACCACGTTCGTGATCACCAACTGCGTCGCCAGCCCGCCCGTCACCGGGATCGTCGGCGACGTGCCCGCCACCAGGAAGTTGCCGCTCAATCGGTCGACGACCAGCACGATATCCTCGGCCGTCGGATACGAGACGCCCGGGATGGTGACCGTGTGGTTCGGCGGGTTAATCGTCGTCGACGCCGGCGCCACCAGCCCGCCGCTGCCGATCGTCAGCCGCAGGCTCACCGCAGTCGCCTGCGTCACCGGCGAGAGGTTCCCGTACTGATCCGTCACCTCGACGTCGAGATCAAACGGCACCGAGGCCGTCGGGTTCGGCGTCACCGGCGCGAACCGCAGCAGCAGGGGGGTCCCCACCGTCCAGTCGATGCTCGTCGAGCCCGCCGCCGGCCCCTCCGCCACAGCGACCACCAGGTTCTCGGCCAGCGTGTCGGCGATCTCGACCGTCAGGTTGCCGCTGCCGTCAAACGTCGTCCCCGCTGGCACCACCGCGCTGCCGTCCGCGTTCGTCACCAGTCCCGCCGGCCCGTTCGTGTAGCTGATGTTGTCCCCCGGGCCCGTGGTCGCCGGCGTAATCGTCAGGTCATCCGTGTTCACGTAGCCCGGCGTCGGGTTGCCCGCGTTGTCCAGCGCCGTGATCGTCAGCAGCACCGGCACGCCCACCGTCTCGCTCGCCACGCTCGGCGTGACCGCGAAGTCCTTCGCCGCCCACTTCACCGCGACGCTGCCGGTGGCGGCATCCTCAGTGGCATGAATCGTCGTCGTCTCGGCTCGTTCGTTCGTGACCCGGATCGTCACCGCACCGCTCGCGTCGAACGTCGCCGCGGTCCCGATCGTCGCCGTGCCGTCGCCGTTGTCGCTGAAGCCGGCGATCGCACCCGGCGGCACATCCACGAAGCTCAGCGTCGTCCCGTCGCCGGCCGGCGTCGTCGCCACCGTGATCGCCGCCGCCGGCCGATAGTTCGCGAGCGGGTTGTCGCTCGCGTCCTCCGCCGTGATCGTGATGTCCACCGCATTGCCCGCGGTTGCGTCCGTAGCCGCCGTCGTCACCAGGAAGTGATCCGCCGTCCAGCCCGCGCCCACGCTGCCCGCCGAGCCACCCTCGTCCACTCCCAGCGTGATCGTCTCCGCCGCCGCGTTCGTCACCAGCACCGTCGCTTCGCCGCTGGCGTCGAACGCCGTGCCGGCCGCGATCCGCCCCAGCCCGCTCCCCTCATCGATGACCGCCACACTGCCCGCCGCGTAGGTGACGGTTGTCCCGCCGCCGCCCGCCGTCGCGTCGAGCACGATGTCGTCCGTCGGCTGGTAGTTCGCGACCGGGTTGCCCAGGTCGTCGAGGGCCGTAAGCGTCAGCGTCTGGGCCGCGTTCATCGTCGTCACGCCCGGCGCGATCGCGACGTCGAACTGCTCGGCTGCCGTCGTCAGCGTCCCGGTGCCCATCGCCTCGCCGCCCGCCTCGCTGACCGTGACCGTCAGCGTCTCGCTCAACGGGTTCGCCAGCGACACCACGATCTGTCCGCTCGCGTCGAACGTGTGCGGCGTCGCGATCGTCGCGGTGCCCGTTCCGGGGTCCGAGAACGTCGGAATGGCACTGACCGCGGCAAAGCTGATGTTCCCCGGCGTCGCCGCGTCGGTCGTAATCGTCAGCGGAGCCGCTAGCTCGTAATTCGCGATCGGGTTGTCGCCCGCGTCCTGTGCCTCGATCGTGACGTTGACCGCCGTGCCGGCCGCCCCCGTCGCCGGATTCGGCGTCAGCACGAAGTGGTGCGCCGTCCACCCGACGGTCACCGAACCACTCGCGCCGCTCTCCGTCACGACCAGCGGGATGACCTCGGCGTTCGCGTTCGTCACCTGCACCGTCGCCTGGCCGCTGCCGTCAAAGACCGCACTCGCCGGGATTTCACCCCGCCCGCCGCCGAGGTCCGTGATCGCCACCGAGCCGCCGGCGTAGGTGACGCCCGTCCCGCCGCCGCTCGTCGTCGCGTCCACCTCGATCGCCGCCGTCGGGCTGTAGTTCGCGATCGGGTCGCCGTTCGCATCCCGCGCGGTCAGCGTCAGCGTCACCGCCTGCCCCATCTGCCGGGCCGTCGGCGCCGCGGCGACGTCCAGGTCGTTCGCCGACCACGTGACGGTCCCCGCCCCCGTGCACAGCCCGCCCGCTTCCGACACCGTCAGCGTCAGCGTCTCCGCCAGCGGACTTCTCATCCGCACCTGCAGCTGCCCGCTGCCGTCAAACGCCTGCCCCGCACCGATCGTCGCCGTGCCGTCGCCATGATCCGTGAACGCCGCGAACGACCCGATCGGCTCGTCGCGAAATTCCAGGTTGCTCGGCGTCGCGGAGTCCGTCGTTAGCACGATGTCGGCTGCGCTTACGTAGTTCGCGATCGCGTTGTCAGATCCGTCGCGGGCCGTGATCGTCACGATGATGTCGGTCCCGGCGTCACCGGTCGCCGGCGCCGGCGTTAGGTCGAAGTGGTCGGCCGTCCAGCCCACGACGGCCGTCCCGTCCGCCGCCCCCTCGCTCGCCTGCACGGTCAGCGTCTCGGCCCGGTTGTTCGTCAGCGTGAACGTCGCCTGCCCGCTGCCATCAAACGTCGCGCCGGCCGCGATCGAGGCGGTCCCCGGCCCGGTCGTCGTCGCCGACACCGAGCCCGCTGCCCACGTCACGTCGCTGCCCGTCCCACCGCCGCCCGCCGTCGCGTCCAGCAGGATATCCGCCAGGGAAACGTAATCGACGATCGGGGCGGCATTGCTGTCCGGCGCCGTCAGCGTGAACGTCACCGGGTTGCCCATCTTCGCGACGCTCACGCTCGCTGCCAGTGGCAGGTCAACCAGCGTCCACTGCGGCGTCCCGTTGCCCGTCGCGCTGCCCTCGGTCACCGTCAGCGTCAGCGCCTCGGCACGCGTGTTGGTCACGTCGACCAGGATTTCGCCCGTTCCGGCATCGAAGGGCTCACCCGCCGGAATCGTCGCGGTCCCATCGCCGTTGTCCGTCAGGGCGAAGCCCGCGCTGGCCGGCGCGAACGTGATGTTCGTCCCATCGCCCGCGGTGGCCGCGCTCAGCGTCAGCGTCGCCGCGGTGGTGTAGTCCGTGATCGGCGTGTTCGTCGCGTCGCGCACGGTGATCGTCGCCGTCACCGCTGACCCCACCGCCTGGGACGCCGGGCTCGGGCTCACCGCGAAGTTGTCCGCCGTCCAGCCCAGCGACAACGCCTCCGTCGCGCCGCCCTCCGCGACGGTCACACTGATCGTCTCGGCCAGCGTGTTCGTGAGCTGCACCGCGACCTGTCCGTCCGCGCCGAAGTCCGTGCCGGCCGGGATCGTCGCCGTCCCGTCGCCGTTGTCGCTGAAGCCGGGAATCGAGCCGGACGGCTCGTCCACGTACGTGAGATTGCTCCCGTCGCCGCTGGTGTCCGTCGTTACGCTGATCGGCGCCTGGCTGAGATAGTTCGCCAGCGTCGCCCCGCCCTCGTCCAGCGCCGTGATCGTCACCGTGATCGGCGTGCCGGCCGTCTCGGTCGGCGCGCTCGCACTCAGCGCAAAATCGTCGACCCGCCACTGTGCCGCGGTGCTGCCCGTCGCCACGCCGCCGCCTTCGTCGACCGTGACCGTCACCGCCTCGGCCACGCTGTTCGTGATTGCGACCTCGAGCTGTCCGCTGCCGTCGAACTGCGCACCGGCCGGAATCGTCGCCACCCCCGTCCCGGGATCGTTCAGCGTGTAGCTTGTCCCCACCCGCGCGAAGCTCAGGTTGGCCCCGCTACCGCCCGTGTCCGTCGTCACCGTCAGGTCGGCCTGCGAGACGTAATCTGCCAGCGCCGCGCTGTCCTTGTCCAGCGCCGTCAGCGTCAGCGTGATCGTCTCGCCCGCACTCACCGCCGACGGGCTGGCCGAGACCGCGAACGCGCCGGCCGTCCACTGCCCGCTGACCGACCCTGTCGCCGTATCCTCGGTTACGCTGAGCGTGATCGTCTCTGCCGTCGGGTTGGTGATCGTGAACGTCCGCTTGCCGTCCGCCCCAAAGGTCGTCGATGCCGCGATCGTGCCCTGCCCGCTGCCCAGGTCCGTCACCGTCGCCGTCCCGCTGCCAAGGGTGACATCGGTCCCGCTGCCCCCGCCGCCCGCCGTCGCGTCTAACGCCAGCGCCGCGACCAGTTCGTAATTCGCAATCGCCGCGTTCGACCCGTCCCGGGCGGTGATCGTCACCGTGACCTCGGTTCCCGCGACGACCGGCGTCGCGCTGAGCTCGACCAGGTAGTTGTCCGCCGTCCAGCCGACTCCCGTGTTCCCGCTTGCGCTCGCCTCCGTCGCCGTGATCGTCAGCTGCTCGGTGTTCGGGCTGGTGATCGTGACCGTCAGCTCGCCGGCCGCGGAGAACGCCGTATCCGCCGGAATCGTCGCCACGCCCGCCGCATGCGCGACGTCATAGCTCAGCGCCCCCGGCGCCGCACTGTCCGTGCTCACCGTCAGGTCCGTCGCCGTCCGGTAGTTCGCGATCGGCGTGTCCGACGCATCCCGCGCCGTAATCGTCAACGCCACCGCGTCGCCCATCTTCACCACCGTGTCCGCCGGCACGACCGTGTAGCGGTCCGCCGTCCAGCCGACACTCCCCACGCCACTCGCGGCCGCCTCCGACGCCGTGATCGTCAGCGTCTCCGCGTCCGGGTTCGTAACGCTGATCACCAGCTCGCCGCCGCCGTCGAATGCCGTTCCCGCCGGAATCGTCGCCACGCCCGCCGCCTGCCCGAAGCCGGGGATCGCATCGACGGCCGCATAAGTGATGTTCCCCGGCCCCGCGCTGTCCGTGCTCACCGTCAGCACCACCGGGTTGACATAATCCGCGAGCGCCCCGCCGCCACCATCCACCGCCCGCAGCGTCAGCTCGACGGTGTCGCCCATCGTCGCGATCGCCGCCGCTGGCACCACTTCGTAATCCGCGGCCGTCCAGCGGACGCCGCTCATGCCGCTCGCGCCAGTCTCATCGACCGACAGCGTGATCGCCTCCGCCACCGGGTTCGTCACCGTGAACGTCGCCTCGCCGCTCGCGTCAAAGCTCGCTGGCGCGGCCACCGTCGCGCTGCCCGGCCCACCCGTCACCGTGACTGAGCCGTCCCCGAATACGACGCTCACGCCCGTCCCGTCACCGGCCGCCGTCGCATCGAGCGACAGGGCGTCCACTGTCTGGTAATTCGCCACCACGTTGTTCTGCGCGTCGCGGGCCGTGACCGTCACCGTGACCGTCGCCCCCATGGTGTTCGGGTCCGTCGCCGGCAGGACGTCGAAATGGGAGGCCGTGAACTGCAGCCCGACCGACCCGCTGGCCGCGTCTTCGCTCACCCCAACGGTGTGCGTTTCAGCCCGGTCGTTCTGCAGCGTGACCGCCAGCTGCCCGCTGCCGTTAAACGCTGTCAAAGCCGGCACCGTCGCCGTGCCGTCCCCGTTGTCGTACCCGCCCGGCGTGAACGTGATGTTGCTCGTGCCGGCTGTCTGGGAATCGATCACCAGCGCGGCCGCCGTTTGGTAGTTCGCGATCGGCGTGTCCGTTCCGTCCCGCGCCGTAATCGTCAGCGTGACGCTGCCGCCCGACTTCTGAATCGCCTGGCTCGTCGTCACCAGGAAGTTGTTCGCGGTCCAGCCCACGCTCCGACTGCCCGTGGCCGTGTCTTCCGTGACCGTTGCGGTGATCGTCTCCGCATCCGTGTTGCTGATCGTGACCGTCACCTGGCCGCTGCCGTCGAAGAGCGTGTCCGCCGGAATCGTCGCCGTCCCCGAGGCCCCGCCGTCCACGAAGCCCGGCACGCCGCTGGCATAGGTGACGTTGTTCGTCCCCCCGGTATCCGTCGTGATCACGATGTCCGTCGCCG
Source organism: uncultured Planctomycetales bacterium (assembly GCA_964499235.1). GTDB lineage: Bacteria > Planctomycetota > Phycisphaerae > UBA1845 > Fen-1342 > JAFGRR01. The sequence continues at coordinate 9,420 of CAZCKC010000012.1, forward strand.
CGCGGTAGTTCGCAAGCGCCGCGTTCGAGCCGTCCCGCGCTGTCAGCGTCAGCGTCAGCCCGCTGCCCATCGTCGTCACCGCCGGCGCCGCCGTCACCGCGAAGTGGTCCGCCGTCCAGCCCACGCTCGCCACCCCGGTGGCCGCGTCCTCGGTCGCGGAGAGGTTCACCCGCTCGGCCCGCGTGTTCACCAGCGTGAACGTGGCCTGCCCGCTGCCGTCGAAGACCGTGCCCGTCGGCAGCGTCGCGCTGCCATCGCCGTTGTCCACCGGCGCAACCGAGCCGGCCGTCCACGTCAGGTTCGCCCCGCTGCCGCCCGTCGTCGTCGCCAGCGTCAGCGGCGCCAGCGTCGTGTAGTCCGCCAGCGCGGCACTGCTGCTGTCCTCGGCCGTCACCGTCACCGCAACGCCGCTGCCCATCGGCGCCACATCGTCCGGCGCGAACGTCACGCGGTACTGGTACGCCGTCCACGCCACCACCGTCGAGCCGCTGCCCGCGCCCTCGGCCACGATCACGGTCACTTCCTGCGCGTCCGCGTTGGTCAGCTCGATCCAGAACTCGCCGTTGACGTCGAACGACGTCCCCGCGCTGATCGTCGCCGTGCCATCGCCGTTGTCGGTGTGCGCGAGCGACGCGGCCGGGTAGCTGACCCCCGTCGCGTTGATCGGCGACGTCGTCACGATCACGTCGGCCGCCGGCGTGTAGTTCGGAATCGGGTTGGTGAACGCGTCGCGGGCCGTTACCGTGATTCGCACGGTGTCGCCCATCCGGTTCAGCGTGCTGTCGGCCGTGACCAGGAAGTCCGCCCGCGCCACGCCGGCCAACAGAATGACAGCCGCCAGCGCAATCCCTGCGCTGCCGGTGTGCTCCCCCCCACATCTGCGCGGAAGCATCCGTCTCACGTTGACCAGCTCACCGGCGCCTCGCCCGCGACCCGAATGCCCATGCTTGGCAATGCCAGAAACGGCCGACGGCCGGGCGCCATGCAAATGACGGCGGCAACCCCCGCGGGCTCCGCCGCCGCCAACAACATCGTCCCAGCCTTCTTATCGGGTCTTGCGTCGCGCCTGATTAATAGCGCTAAGCTCCCGAACCCTGTTTCCCGGCATCCCGAGGTGTGCTTGGGAAATATCTAAAGGCAGGCCCCCGCGGGTTCGCGGATCACCCCGCGAGGTCGGCCGCCGCCTCGCGGGTGCGGATCACCGTCTCCGAGGTCAGCGTCCGGTGCACCGGACACTTGTCCGCGATCTCGAGCAGCCGCTGCCGCTGGTCAGCGCTCAACGCCCCGCTCAGCGTGACCGCCCGCTCGATGACGTCGACCTGCCCCGCCTGCGTCTCGCACCCCTCACAGTCCGCGGCATGCGTCCGGGCGTGGGTCAGCCGCACCGCAACGCCGTCGAGCGGCAGCGCCTTCCGCCGCGCGTACATCCGCAGCGTCATCGCCGTGCATGTCCCCAGCGCCGCCAGCAGAAACGTGTACGGCGTCGGGCCCGCATCAGCGCCACCAACTGAACCGGGCTCGTCACCAACCAGCTGATGCCGCCCGGCCGTAATGTCCTGCGTGAAGCCCTTCGGACTTCGCTCCGTCACGATCACCGCGTTCTGGTCGTGCTCCTGGGTTTCACCCGCCTGCCCGCCTTCCGCCTCCGGCAGGTACTGGCTCGCCCAGGCCGCGATCACCTCGGCCGCATACGCCGCGTGCGCCCGGTTCGACAGCAGGTGGTCCGCCTGGTCCAGCGACACGAAGCTCTTCGGATGCTTGGCCGCCGTGAAGATCTCCGCCGCGTTGTGGATCCCCACGATCTTGTCGAACGGCGCGTGCAGCACCAGCAGCGCCCGCCGCAGCTTCCCGATCCGCTCCTCCAGCCGCTGGCCGCGAATGTCCTCGAGAAACTGCTTGCGAACACGAAACTTCCGGCCAGCCAGCGTCACCTCCGCTTCGCCCGCCTCCTCGATCTCCGCCGCCGAGCCCTGGAACAGATGCTCCACGTGCCCCGGGTCAGCCGGCGCCCCAATCGTCGCGACGGCGGTCACCTCTTCAATCTCGCCCGCTGCCGCCAGCACCGCCGCCCCGCCCAGGCTGTGCCCGATCAAAATCGTCGGCGCCGCGTGCGTCTGCCGCAGCCAGTCGGCCGCGGCGATCAGGTCCCCCACGTTCGACGAGAAGTTCGTGTTCGCGAAATCACCGCCGCTGCTGCCCAGCCCGGTGAAGTCAAACCGCAGCGTCGCGATGCCCCGCGCCGCCAGCTCCCGCGCAATCCGCGTCGCCGCGATCGTCTCCTTCGAGCACGTGAAGCAGTGCGCGAACAACGCGTACGCCCGCGGCTGGCCGCGCGGCTGTTCCAGCCGCGCCGCCAGCGGCGCCCCCAGCGCCCCCAAAAACTCGATCCGTTGATCACCCGCCGTCGCCATCGTTCAATCCTCCCAGGCTCGCCGCGTCCCCGTCGTCACACGCCACGCGAGATCGTAAGCCGACCGCGTTAACGCGGCGGTAGCCAATGCCCCCGGCACACGCCATCCACGGGCCACCCACCGCCCGCCCTTCGGGAAACTGCTTAGTGCGGCAACCGTCATTTTGGGGTGAATTTGCGGGCAGAAACGAACCGGGGGATGATTTTTCGGTCCTCGGGGGGAATAATTCTACCAGCGGCTCCCAACCGCCCTCAATCTGAAAGACCCTAGCTTCTCAACCTGGAGGGACTATGCAGCCGCTCAATCCCCGTTCGCACATCGTGGACCATATCGCCGTTCGCCCCCATCGCCGCTTCAGCCTGCTGCTCGCCGCGACGGCCGCCCTGTGGCTGGCCGCGCCGCTCGCCGCCCAGCCGCTCCCCTTCGGACCGATGTGCGGCGGCGCCCCGTTCGTCGATTGCAACACCGACATCACCGGCCCCTTCGCCAGCGGCGAGAACAGCTTCTTCCAGAATTCCGGCGGCCTCCTCGAGGACATCCCCGGCGGCACGCTCGCCATCGACCAGAATTGCAACGGCACCGTGAACGACCCCGCCGACATCACCGTCGCCACCCCGGGCGAAATCACGAACATCCGCAACACCTGCCCCAGCTGCATCATCCAGTGGCGCCTCACCCCCTCGCAGGACTTCATCTACGCCCGCGTCTTCAGCCCCAACAGCGTCTTCGGCTGCTCCGCCGAGACCTTCACGCTCCTCTTCTACGCCATCGATCCCGGCCCGACCCTAACGCCGTTCACCGGCAATGGCCGCTGCCTCACCCCCGTCGGCGGCGGCCCCTCGCTCGCCATCGAGCCGATCTTCCACGACTACCCCGGCTTCCCCGTCCGCACCGGCGTTGCCGCCGGCCGCGCGGAGTCCTTCGGCCAACCCGTCGTCTGGATCGACCTCGTCGGCCGCGAGCTCACCGTCGACAACATCACCTACGACGGCCCGATCGACGACATCAAGTTCGCCCCCGCCGGCAACGCCGCGCTGCTCGTCAGCAACACCGGCGGCGCCGACACCCAGTGGGCCCTGGCCGACCTCTGCGCCGATCCCCTCGGCGGCGTCGTGTCGACCGGCACGCCCGCCGGCAACGTCACCGCCCAGATCACCGGCGCCCCCGGCAACCTGCTCGCGGTCCTCGATGTCGGCGGCGGCACCACCGTTCCCATCCCCGTCGGCGATTGCCTCTGCGGCGCCTGTTGCGACGGCAGCACCTGCACCGACAACACCTTTGCCCGCGACTGCACGGAGTTCATCGCCGGCGCCGCCTGCAGCAATAATCCCTGCGGCGGCACCGGCCTCGCCACCCTCACCGTCGACTTCGCCGGCGCCGGCGCCGGCCGCGTGAGTTCCACCGACGGCAGCGTCTTCTGCACCAGTCCGTGCACCACCGACTTCCCCGCCGGCACGCTTGTCGCCCTCGAAGCCCGCGCCAGCTCCGGCTCGGTGTTCACGCACTGGAGCGGCGACTGCGCCGGCACCAGCCCCACCGCCGTCGTTCAACTCGCCGGCGACCGCACCTGCGTCGCCAACTTCGCCATCCCCACCGTCGACGTCGCCATCCAAGGCGTCACCGTCAACCCCAGCCTCCTCATCGCCGGTCTGCCTGGCACGTTCACCATCGACGTCGCCGAGCTCGACAACGCCTTCGACGCCGCATTCGTCGAAGTGGAGCTCGAGCTCCCCGCCGGCCTCACCTTCGACCCCGCCACCTCCGACCCGCGCTGCAGCCCGAGCTTCGACGGTCGTACCGTCGATTGCGCGCTGAGCCCCCTCGCCGCCGGCGCCACCGAAGCCGTCGCTATCGGCTTCACGATTGCCCCCACGCTCCGCGGCGGCTTCAACCTCGCAGCCACCGCCACCACCTTCACCCAGGACACCAACCTCGCCAACAACACGCGGTCGTTTACCGCGACGATCGCCGGCCGTGTTGACCTCGGCGCCACCCTCACCGCCACGCCCGATCCCGTCCGCCCGGGCGGCACGCTCGGCTACACGATCGAGATCCAGAACGCCGGCCCCTCCAGCGCCCTCAATATCCTCCTGAACGAGTTGCTCGCGCCGGAGCTCACGCTGCTCGACGAGGCGGGAATGCCCGGCGGCACGCCCTGCGCCGTGCCCGAGATTGCCCCCAACACCCGCCACCTGATCACCCTGCTCGCTCAAGTGGACGCGACCACCCCCAACGGCACGCCGCTCACGACGACGGTCAACCTCAGCGCCGACGAAAGCGACCCTGACCTCAGCAACAACACCGCCGCCGCCACGGTTACCGTCGACGCCAATGCCGCCGCGCCCGCCGCCGCCCGCCGCCGCGTCGTCACCGACGGCCAGAACCTCCCCAACGGCGACATCCCCAGCTACATGACCCCGCCCGCCCACGACGACGGCGCGGTCGCCTTCGCCGCGCTCGGCAACTCCTTCGGCCGCGACTTCCAGCCCTCCGTCTACCGCTGGTACGACGGCGTGCTCCAGACCATCACCGACTTCAACGCCACCCCACCGTTCTACGACCGCAACTTCGCCAACGTCGCCGACATCGACATCAGCGGCCTGGAGGTCGCCTTCTGGGCCGGCGCGACGACCGGTTTCAACAGCTACTTCAGCGGCCTCTACACCAGCGCCACCTGCGGCGTCGAGCCGATCCTCCAGCAGGGCGACCCCACCCCGGGCCTCACGGGCGAGTTCACCAGTGGCGGCGGCGTCAAGCACGTCGACGGCGTGACGCTCTACTGGGACAACGGCGAGATCTTCACGATCGAGAACGGCGTCATCACCACCATCGCCCTCCGCAACGCCCCGATGCCGGGCAACGCCGGCGACACCTTCAGCAGCTATGGCTTCAACGGCTGGGACTTCGACGGCACCTGGGTCGCCTTCCGCGGCCTCGGCGGCGACGAAATCCAACTCCCCGGTGGCGGAACGGCCCTGACGCGCATCGGCATTTACGCCTGGAACCGCAACACCCAGACGCTCGTGAAGGTCGTGGACAACACCGACACCGCGCCTAACGGCAGCACCTACTACGACCTCAACAGCGACGTCGCGGTCGACGACGGCCTCGTCGTGTTCATGAATGGCTCACTCGGCGCGAACCCGGATGAGCTCTACCTCCATGATCTCGAAACCGGCAGCACGTCGCTGATCGTCGACGAAAACACCCCGCTGCCCGCCGGCGCGCCACGCACCTTCGACGGTGTTAGCACTGAGTATGACATCGACGCCGGCCGCGTGCTCTTCAGCGGCCGCGGCAATGACGCCCGCGGCAACGGCTTTTACATTTGGGAGAACGGCGCCATCCGCCGCGTGATGGCGGAGGTCGGGCGGATCAGCACCGACGCCCTCAGCGGCGACCGCTTCGCCTACCGCGTCGGCGGCTTCTTCGGCAGCGGCCCAACGGTGGTCCTCGCCCAGGGGGGCGATCCCGGTGACTTCGACCTCAACGGAGCGGTCGACAGCGACGACGCCGCCCAGCTGCTGATCCACTTCACCGGGCCGCTCCAGTTCCCGCTCGGCGGCCCCGGCGACTACTGGTCCGCCCTGACGACCTTCGACCACGACCTCGACGACGACCTCGACCTCGACGACCTCGCCAGGCTCCAGCAACAGCTCGGCGCGCCCTGATGGACACGCGGGCCTGAGAAATTGGTCAGCCGCCAAGCCAGCGCTGTTGCCGTGCTACGATCGCGTGGGAGAAGTCGGTTGCGCGCCGCGCGGGCACCGCAGTCTTCGCAGCGGGGAGCACCACCGTGGCCACCGGCACCTTTCGCGTCGGCACCTCGGGCTACCAGTATGACCACTGGGTGAACCACCTCTATCCCGAAGACCTGCCCAAGTCGAAGTGGTTCGCCCGCTACGCCGAGGAGTTCGACAGCGTCGAGATCAACAACACCTTCTACCACCTGCCCGCCCCCGACACCTTCGACGCCTGGCGCGACCAGACCCCGCCCGGCTTCCGCTATGCCCTCAAATACAGCCGCTTTGGCACCCACATGAAAAAGCTCAAGGACCCCGATCAACATGCCCCGCGGTTCGTCGAGCACGCCGAACGGCTGCGCAGCTTCCTCGGCCCGATCCTCGTCCAGTTGCCCCCCAACTGGAATGTCGACCTTGAAAGGTTGAAAGAATTTTTAGTCAATCTGCCCCGCCGGCACCGCTGGGCCGTTGAACTCCGAAACCCCTCCTGGTTCACCGACGACGTTTTTGACGCCCTGCGCGCCCACAACGTCGCGCTCTGCCTCCACGACTTGGTCGACAATCACCCGCAGGAAGTGACAGCCGACTGGGTTTATCTGCGCTTCCACGGCCCCTATCCCGCCGACCCCTACACCGGGGCCTATTCACCGCAGGCGCTGCGGGCGGCCGCGGATCGGATCACGCAATGGCGCGACGAGGAGCGCGATGTCTTTGCTTACTTCAACAACGACCAGGACGCGCACGCTGTTAAGAACGCACGCAAGCTGCGCGAGTTCGTCATGGGTGACGGGTGCGGTCGTCGGGGCGGAAGTGAAACGGCCAGGTAGTGCCAGACAGCGACTGTCTACGGCCCGGGCTGACACTGCGGGCAGAACCACGTCGTTCGGCCGCTGACTCGCGTCTCCTCCAATGCGCCGTGGCCGCGCGGACATTGGCGGCCATCGTGGCGTTGCGGCAACAGCCACGAGTCAGGCATCTCGGACGGCTGCGCGTGCCGATCGATCGCGGTCCGCAGCACGTGGCGCATGGTGCGCCATAACTCCGCGGCCGCGTCAGCTTTAATCGCTTTCAGCGGCGTGGCGGGATGAATTGCCGCCTGGAACGCGATCTCATCGGTATAGACGTTGCCGAGGCCGGCTAGCTTGTTCTGGTTCATGAGGCGTGTTTTCAGCGTCCCCCGGGCGCCGTCAAACAGCGCCAGAAACGCATCCTGGTCAACACTCAGTGCGTCGGGCCCCAGCTGTTCGCGCTCAATAAACGCCTGAAAGTCGTCGACGCCGCGCAGAGCGCCCAACTTGCGCTGGTTGACATACGCCAAGCGATAGCCGTTCTCGAAGGCAAGTACCAGCCGGCTGTGATCGGGAACCGGCGTATCCTGCTTGGCGTAGTCAAGCCAGCCGGTCATCCCAAAATGCAGCAGCAACCACCCATCATTAGCAAGCTGAACGCCAAGGTGCTTACCGTGTCGTGCTGTCGCGACGAGGCGATTGCCTGACAGCCGCTTCCGGAATCGGCCCGGCCTGTCTTCTTTCAGCAAGTCTGATGCCAAAGCAAGGACCTTCGCGACAGGCTGGTGCAGCGCGGTAGCGTCGAGATATTGCTGAAACACGGCGACATCGGGTAATTCGGGCATGGCCGAACTCCTGCGAGGTGGCCTGGATCGCTGCTGGGTGCGTGTGGGCGGAAGCTGCCGCTCACTGCAGCACTCTTATCGTGACGCTAGTCAAGCGGGTCGCGCTGCGTGGCAGGGTTACGGCGATTTTGGCCACTGTTCAGGGGATTTTCAGGTCGCCCGCCCAGGGTGAACTCATGGCTCGAACGTGTGGCCGCTTTCGCGACGGCGGAGGCCGCTTCGGCGGTTGTCCCCGAGTCTGCCGTTTCGCGAGCGGCGCGCGGCGAGCCGCATGACGTGCTGATCAATGCCCCCCATTTCGAGGGAGAGTCTGATGCCGCAGAGTCCTATCGCCGCGATCGAGACGAGCGTGAACAAGACCCACACGTGGCTGAAGGAGCTGAGGGAGATCGGCCATTTTGAGAACGAGTCGCAGGCTTACACGGCGCTGCA
>CAZCKC010000012.1:17738-37865 GCA_964499235.1 uncultured Planctomycetales bacterium
AGCTGAGGGAGATCGGCCATTTTGAGAACGAGTCGCAGGCTTACACGGCGCTGCAGGCGGCGCTGCATTCGATTCGCGATCGGCTGACGGTCGACGAGGCCGCGCATCGAGGTGCGCAGCTGCCGATGGTCGTGCGCGGCTTTTACTAGGAGGGGTGGAAGCCCGCCGCGGCGCCGAACAAGGAGCGCGACCGCAACGCGTTCATCGCCAGCGTGGAGGAGAGGCTCCGCGGCGCGGGCGCCGTCCGCAAGCCGGTCGCCTCAATGTCAACCACCGGCGCGTGGGCCCCAAGGGCGACGAGTTAGATGTCACGCGTCGCCCCCTGGTCATTTGGCCGGGGCGCAGTTAGTCTGGATCGCATGGAAGCTGCGCCGGTCGGGCGCATAACCGCTGGTCAGGGTTGAAGACGGTCAGGGTTGAAGACAACGTGCCCGCAGCAGACGTCGTGAAGGCCATTGCATCGATCCGCCGGGCGTGCCGCTTCCGCGGTTTCGGGCGCAGGCGCTCAGGTTGGCGTTGGCTGACGCTCCCGCTGCTGTTCCTGGTTTTCTCCGGCTGTGAGCGACCACGTAACGGGAAGCTCTTGTTGGCTGCCCAGCCGGTCGGTCATTCGGACGCACCAGCTAAAACCGACAACAGCGATCGATTGCCGGCTCGCCGCGGTGAAGAGGTGCAACGCGTGATGCTCGACGCGTGGGCATTGGCGCCGCTCGTCGAACGAGCCCTCGTTAACAGCCCCACGCTCGCCCTCGCCGAGGCCCGTGCGGAGCGTGCGGCGGCAAGGCTTCGCGCTGCGCAGGCGGCTTACTGGCCGCGAGTCAGCTTCCACCAGGAGTATGGCGTTTCGAACAGCCCGGTCCGCACCTTCATGTTCAAGCTGCACGAAGCGCAGTTCAGTCTGCAGGAGAACTTCAACCAGCCGGATATCGAGGGTGACTTGCGCTCGGCGGTCGTGCTGCAATACGACCTATACACCGGCGGGGCACGCGAGGCATCCGAACGCGCGGCCGCCGCCCAGCGCCGCGCATTTGAGCATCGCCGGTCGAGCGCGCGGAATGCGCTCGTCTTTCGGGTCACCGAAGCGTTCTACGAAATCCTGCGGGCGCGCGATTTCGTCGCGCTGCAGGAGGCGACGCTCGCACGGATCGCGACCCATCTCGACATCGCCCAGGCGCGGCTCGACGCCGGGGCGGCGACGCGATCTGATGTTCTGTTCGTGAACGTGCAGCAGGCGGAAGTCCGCGAGGAACTCATTGCGGCCCGCACGCGGCTGGCGCTGGGCTGGACGGCCCTCGAGCATGCGGTCGGCGCGGCGGTGAGCCGTCCGCCGCTCCCCGCCGACATCCCGGAACTCGCAGCCGGCGAAGGCATCGGAGCGCTGGAAAGCTGCATCGCCGCGGCCTTGGCGGACCGCGCGGGCCTGCAGGCGCTGGACACGGAGGCTGATGCCGCGGCCGCCGACGTCGATGCCGCCAAGGCGGGCCGATCCCCCCGCATCGCAGCGCAAGCCAGCTACGACGTCCATTTTGACCACGACTTCGGCGCCCACGATGACAGCTTTTTCGTGGGGCTGGCGCTGCGGCTGGATCTGCTTGATGGCGGCCGCACGGCCAGCGCCGTGGCAAGCGCCCGCGCGCGGCTGCGGGAGGTCCAGGCCCGGCGCCGGCAGTTGGTCGACGACATTGAACTCGACGTGCAGCAGGCGTACTACCGGCTGCAGGAGGCGCGGGGGCGGCTGGCGGCGACGGCCGAAGCGGTGCGGCACGCCGACGAGAGCCTGCGCGAGGTCGAGGTCCGCTACCAGAACGGCGCCGCGACGATCGTGGAGCTGGTCGACGCCCAAACGGACTTCTCGAGTGCCCGGCTGCGACAGGCGGACAGCCGGGCGGAGGTGCAGATCGCCGGGGCGAACCTCCGGCGGGCCGTCGGGGGATTTGAAGAGCACACCGCCAAGCTAGAAGTGTTGCCATGAAACCCGTCGTCGCGCGTGTTTTCAAGATCGCCGGGCTCCTCGTCACGATCGGCCTGCTCGCGGGGGTCGTCGCCTGGCTCGCCGGCGTCTTTCACGAAACGATCCCGCCGGCTGAGGCGGGCCCCCAGCGGCCGCCGGTCGGCAACCGCGCGACGGTCACCGTCCGCACGACGACAGCGCCGGTGGTCGTCGCGGCGCTCGGCAGCATCCAGGCGAAACTACGGACGACGATCGCGCCGGAGATCCCCGGCCGCATCGTCGAGATCACCGTGCGAGCGGGTGACCGTGTCGCGCAAGACGATGTACTGATGCGGCTGGCCACGGCCGACCAGGAACGCCGCGTGAACCAGGCTGAGCGGGTGCTCGAAGCCGCCCAGGCGCGCCAGCGGGAAGCGGAGCGCGACTTCGCGCGGGCCACCCGCCTGCTGGCAGAGCAGGCAACCACGCAGGCGGCGTACGACACGGCCGCCGCCCGGCTTGAGGCACTGCGCGCGGAGGCCCAACGGGCCGCCGAGGCCGTGGCCGAAGCGCAGGTCGTCCTCGGCTACGCGACGGTGCGGGCGCCGCGAGCCGGCCGTATCGTGGACCGTTTCGCCCAGCCGGGTGACGTGGTGCAGGCCGGCACGCCGGTGCTCAGCATGTACGACCCCGGAACGCTGCGGCTGGAAGCCCCGGTCGCGGAGCGCGTCGCGCTGACGCTCGCGCCGGGCATGACGCTGCCGGTACAGATTGATGCGCTCGATCGCACCTTCGAGGCGACGATCGACGAGATTGTGCCGCGGGCCGACGCCGCGAGCCGCTCGTTGTTGGTCAAGGTGATGCTGCCGGCGGAGCCAATGCTGTTCGAGGGCTTGTTCGGCCGGCTGCTGATCCAGACGGGCGAGCGCGAAATGCTGTGTGTCCCGCGGGCGGCGGTGCAATCGATCGGTCAGCTCGACTTCGTGGAAGTCGTGCGCGACGACGAGACGCTCGAGCGCCGCTACGTGACGCTCGGAGAGCGTCGTGGTTGCGGGGACGGTGCGGTTGAGGTGCTCAGCGGCCTGGAGGCGGGCGCCAGGCTCGCGCTGCCGGAACCCGCTGAGGGGGCGGCGGCGTCATGAGCGGGCAGCCGCGCGAGCATTTCCTGTCGCGCGTGGTCGCGACGTTTCTCCGCGGGGACGTCGCCATCCTGTTGACGGTGGTCTCGCTGTTGCTGGGGGCGGCGGCGTTGTGGCTCACCCCGCGCGAGGAAGAGCCGCAGATCGACGTGCCGCTGGCGGACGTGTTCATTCACGCGCCGGGGCTGTCGGCCGAGGAGGTCGAGCGGCAGGTCGCCACTCAGCTCGAGAAGCGGCTGTTCCAGATCGACGGCGTCGAGCACGTCTACTCGGTATCCCAACCGGGACGCGCGGTGGTGACGGTTCGGTTCTTCGTGGGTGAGGGCCGGGTCGAATCGCTCGTCAAGCTCCACAACAAGATCCGCTCCAACATCGACGACGTCCCACCCAGCGTGACCGGCTGGGTGGTCAAACCTGTCGACATCGACGACATCCCGATCGTCAACATCACGCTGTGGTCGGAACGCCCCGCGACGCTTGGCCCACACGAGCTGCGACGCGTGGCCGAGCAGTTCCAGAACGAGTTCAAGGCGATCCGGGACACCAATCGCGTGACGGTCATCGGCGGGCGGCCGCGGCGGGTGTCGGTCTACCTCGACCTGCAACGGTTGGCCGCCCACACGACGACGGTGCAGCAGGTGGCGGGGGCGCTCGAGGCGAGCAACGTCCAGCGGCGGGCCGGCTCGTTTGCCCGGGAGAACCAGGAGTACGTGGTTGACGCAGGGGTCTTCCTGCCGGACGCGGCCGCGGTCGGCGACCTGGTGGTGAACGTGGTCGGGGGGCGGCCGGTCTACCTGCGTGACGTGGCGGAGGTGGTTGACGGGCCGGCGGAGGTCGACAACTACAGCTGGATCGGCTTCGGGCCGGCCGACGAGACGCAGGTCGACACCACGGGCGTCTTTCCGGCGGTGCACGTGGCGATCGCGAAGCGGAAGGGCACCAACGCGGTCTGGGTGGCCGAGGCGATCGAGCAGCGGATGGCCGCCCTGGCGGAGACGCAACTGCCGGCGGGGGTGCGTTACCGGGTAACGCGGGATTATGGCGAGACGGCCAACGACAAGGTCAACGAGCTGATCGAGGGGCTGGCGGTCGCGGTGGTGACGGTGATCGCGCTGATCGGGCTGACGCTCGGCTGGCGGGCGGCGCTGGTCGTGGCGCTGGCGATCCCCGTGTGTTACAGCCTGACGCTCTTCTTCAACCTGATGGTCGGCTACACGATCAACCGGGTGACGATGTTCGCGTTGATCCTGGCGCTCGGTCTGCTGGTCGACGACCCGATCACGGACGTGGAGAACATCGCCCGCCTTTTCAAGGACAAGCGCGGCAAGCCGCGTGACCTGACGATCGCGGCGGTCAACGAGGTCCGCCCGGCCTTGATCGTCTCGACGCTGGCGATCATCGCCGCGTTTGCGCCGCTGGCGTTCATCACCGGGATGATGGGGCCGTACATGCGGCCGATGGCGTTGAACGTGCCGGTGGCGGTCATCGTGTCAACGGTCGTGGTGGCGTTCCTGATCACGCCCTGGCTGAGCATGGTAGCGCTCAAGCACACGGTGCGGGCGGCGGAAGCCGGGGCGGCCGACGAGGAGCCGGTCGAGCAGAAGGCGCTCTATCGCTTCTATCGCGCCTGGCTGGGGCCGATCCTGCAGCGGCGCTGGCGCTGCGCGCTGGTGCTGGTCGGCGTCTTCCTGCTGTTCGTGGGATCGCTCGTGCTGCCGATGTTCCGGGTGATCCCGCTGAAGATGCTGCCGTTCGACAACAAGGACGAGTTCCAGCTCGTGATCGACATGGACGAGGGGACGACGCTGGAGGCGACCGATGCGGTCGCGCGGCGCCTGGGCGCTTACCTCGGTGGCGTCGCGGAGGTGCGCGACTTCCAGATCTACGTCGGCTTGAGCTCGCCGATGGATTTCAACGGGATGGTGCGGCACTACTACCTGCGCCAGGGGCCCGCAGTGGCCGCCATCCGCGTGAACCTGGCGCCGAAGCGGCAGCGGGCGCAGCAGTCGCACGAGCTGATCCTGCGGATCCGGGACGATATCGCCGCGCTGGCCACGGAGAGCGGCGCGAACGTCAAGCTGGTCGAGGTGCCGCCGGGGCCGCCGGTGATGGCGACGATCACGGCCGAGGTCTACGGGCCGCCGCACGCCCGCTATACGGAGCTGATCGCCGCGGGGCGGACGCTGGCCGCACGCTTCCAGGCCGAGCCCGGCCTCGTCGACGTGGACGTGAGCGCGGAAGCGCCGCACCCGCGGTGGACGTTCGTGACGGACAAGGCGAAGGCCGCGCTCGCCGGCGTGTCACCGCAACAGATTGCGCAGCTGCTGCGGGTGGCGCTGGACGGGCAGGACGTCGGCGTGCTCCATCTGCCCGACGAGGTCGATCCACTCTTGATCGAGCTGCGGCTGCCCCGCCCGGCGCGGGCGGCGATCGCCCGGCTCGAGCAGCTGCACGTGGTGGGTGGCGGCGGGCAGCGGGTGCAGCTCGGGACGCTGGGGCGGTTCGAGCGCGACACCGATGACCAGCCGATTTATCACAAGAACCTGCGGCGGGTGGTGTTCGTCTTCGCCGAGGCGGCCGGCCGGGCGCCGGCCGACGCGATCATCGACATGCAGTTCGACCGCGTCGAGGCGGGGCGGGCATTCGTGGCTGACCGGGCCCCGCGGGCGGTGGCGGGGCGGACGTGGCTGGCGCCGGGCGGGGGCATCGCGTGGAGCCTGCCGCCGGGCTACCGGGTTGAATGGGCGGGCGAGGGCGAGTGGCAGATCACGCTGGACGTCTTCCGGGACCTGGGGCTCGCCTTCGCGGCGGCGCTGGTGCTCATCTTTGTCATTCTGCTGTTTCAGACCGGGTCGCGAGCGCTGCCGCTGCTGTTGATGCTGGCGATTCCGTTGGAGCTGATCGGGGTGCTGCCGGGGTTCTGGCTGCTCAACTGGATCGTGAGCCATGCGGTCGGGGGGTACGAGGTCAACCTCTATTTCACGGCCACGGCGATGATCGGCATCATCGTGCTGGCGGGGATCGTGATCCGCAACTCGGTCTTGCTGCTGGATTTCATCCGGTACGGGCTGCAGGCGGGGCTGGGGGTGCAGGCGGCGGTGCTGCAGAGCGTGACGGTGCGGACGCGGCCCATCCTGCTGACGGCCGCCACGACGCTGATCGGCAACATCGTGATCACGCTGGACCCGATTTTCGCCGGGCTGGCGTGGGCGATCATCTTCGGGATCACGGCGTCGAGTTTGTTTACGCTGGTGGTGATCCCCGTGGCGTACGTGCTGCTGTTCGGGCGGTCACAAAGGGCGGGTTGAATTGCAGGGCCCAGACCGATGCGCTATCCTCTGGTAAAAGCGGTGGTGAACCAGCCCGTGAACCGGAGGAACAACGCGTCATGGTGATGCGAATGAGCAAGCGCGCATGGGCGCTGATCGGCGTGGTGGGGGTGTTGAGCGTGGTGCTGGCGGCCGTGGGAACCGGTCGGACGGCGTTGGCGGCTGACGACCCGGGGGAGCACAACGGGACGGCACACGCCGACAACCCGCTGCATGACGTGATGGAGGAGCTGGGCACGCAGTTCCGCGAACTGCGGCGGGCGGCGCGGCGGGCGGAGGATGCACCCCAGGCGCTCGAGCTGCTGCAGTCGATGCAGGCGCTGGCGGTGCAGGCCAAGGTGCTCGAGCCGAAGCAGGTCCAGGACCTGCCGGCGGCGGAGCGGCCGAGCGTGCGGCGGGCATACCAACTGCAGATGGTGACGCTGCTCGAGAAGCTGCTGGCGACCGAGCGGGCGCTGCTGGAGGAGCGGCACGCGGCGGCCGGCGACCTGGTGAAGGAAATCTACATCGTCCAGCGCGATGCCCATCGCGAGTTCCGGATCGACTAGCGGCCGGCCGCGACGGGTGTTGCTTCCGTGATCATGAGACGGGTTTATTGCGGCCTCGTCCTGGCAGGGGTGGGGCTGGTCCGCGCGGCGGTGGGGCAGCCGGCGGGCGAGTCGGAGTTGCGGCCGATCGAGGTCGAGCCGCAGCAGGTGCGCGCGATCCTGACGGCACGGTGCGCGGCGTGTCATGACGCGGCGGCCGGCGCGGTCGAGGGCGACTTCGGCTTCGTGACCGACTTGGCGCGGGTGCGGGCGGACGAGTACCTCGTCGAGCCGGGCGCGCCGGACTTGTCCGATCTCTGGTTTCTGATCGGTGACGACCTGATGCCGCCGGCCACTTCGGAATACGCCCCGATGCCGGCGGAAGAGAAGGAGGTGGTGCGCGCCTGGATCGCGGCCGGGGCGCCGCTGCCGGGGGCGGTCGCTGCGGCGGACGCAGCGCTTGCTGATTCGCCGCCGGCCGAGGAAGAGGCGGAGCCGGCGGTGGACGCCGAGGTGCCGGCCGCGACGGCGGAGGATGAGCCGGCGAAGGATGAAGACCGCGATCCGGCGCCGGCAGTGGTTGAATCAGCTGGCTCGGCGACCGAAGCAGATCCCGCGCCGTCGACGCCGCTTGGGCAGCGGCTGGCGCGATGGCTGGGGACGTTTCATCCGGCCAGCGTGCACGCGCCGCTGGGGCTGCTGATCGGGGCCGCGTTGGCAGCGATCGGCACGGCGTATTGGCCGGCGGGCGTGTTCCGTGACTCGTTGCGGTTCTGCATTTGGCTGGCAGCGCTGAGCGCGCCGGTTGCGGCGGGCTTGGGCTGGCTCAACGCGAGCGAGGGCGTGTTCCTGCGCGAGCGCGGGGCGGTGCTCGAGCTGCATCGCTGGCTGGGAATCAGCGTGGCGGCCGCGACGTGGCTGTGCGTCGCGCTGGTCGAAGCGAGTGCCCGCAAGCCGCAGGCACTCACGTTGCGGCGGACGGCGTTGGCGGTCGTAGTGCTCACGGCGCTGCTCTCTGGGTTGACCGGCTATCATGGCGGGCGCTTGACGCACGGGCTGACGCATCACGCTTGGTGAGCTGGGTGTGGCTGGACCGGTGCGTTTCGCGAACCGCGGTCGGGGACGTCACTCGCGGTCGAGCCAGGCGGCGATCAACTGCTTGTATTTGGACTGCTGTTTGGCGAGGCGGGCTTCGGCGGCCTCCAGCGCCTCGCCCGTCCGGGTGGCGGCTTTCTTTTGGTCGGCCGCGGCTTGATCGGCTGCGGCCGCTTCTTTCTCCAGCTGCGCGATCTCTTCCGGTAGGGCGGCGAGGCGCTCAGTCGTCTGCTCGGCTGCGTACTCGGCTGCCTCGAGCTCGAACTGCGCGTCTTCGACCGCGAACTCGGCGTCGGTGACGGCCTCCTCGAGGGCGGTCAGCGCGGCGCTTAGCTTGGCGTCGACGTCTTGGGTAGCCGCCGTGGCAGTGGCGACAACGGGCGGCAGCTCGGCTTGCTCGGTCGCGAATGCCTCGAGCGCGGCCGCGTTGGTCGTGTGTGCCGCGACGAGGGCTTGGAAGCGCGTGAGCTGCTCTTGGCGCTGGGTGTGGGTCTGCGCGGCGGTGTCGAGGGTTCGTGTGGCGGCGGCGATGTCAGCGGCGCGTTGCTCGCGGGCGGCGTCGCCGCCGGCGAGTTCCTTGTTTGCGCGGACTAGCCGGGCCTGGGCGGCGTCGGCCGCGTTGACGGCCGTTTGAGCGGCGATCGCGGCCTCGGCTGCGGTGGAGCGTAGCGCGGGGAGCTCGGCCTGGAGCTGGTCGAGGCGGGCACGGACGCTGCCGGCCTGCCACTTGGCGCGCTGCTGTTCGGCGGCAGCGCGCTTGGCTCGCGCGGTCGCCAGGGCAGACTGCGATTCGGCGTGCGAGCGCTCGAGCGCCTCGACGGCCGCTGCGGTTTCAGCCTGCGCTTGCTCGCGCTTTGCGAGCGTGTTCTCCGCCTGCTGCCGCTTAGCAATTGCGGCCTGCAGTGTGTCTTGAGCGGCGGTGAGCTGGTCCTGGTGGGCGGCTTGCTTCTCTTCCGCCGCGTCGCGCTCGTTCCGCGCGGCGGTGAGGGCGGCTTTGAGCTCAGCGACCTGGCCGTGGGCGGCTTGCAGCGCGGCGGCCGTTTCTTTCGCCGTGGATCGGAGTCCTTCGAGGTCGGCGGCTTGCTCCGCGTCGAGCTCGGCGGCTTCGGCGGTCGTCACGGCGCGTTGGGCTGCCGCGTCGGCGGCCGCAGCCGCGGCCAACGCGTCGGTCGCACCGGCCGTCTCAGTTGCCAGCGTGGTGGCCTTGGTCTGAGCTTGTTCGAACGCCTTTGTTGCTTCTTCCGCGGCCGCTGCGGCTTTCGCCTGCGTCTGCTGTGCTGTGGCATGTTCCGACTGCGTGGCAGTCAGTGCTTCTTGCGCCGCGGCGAGTCGATCGTTGTGGCTCGCCAGCTTTTCCTGGGCGCTGGCCAGCGCCTCGGCCTGTTCTGCGGCCTGTTGCTGAATCTTGTCGTGTTCCGCGCGCGCGGCTTCAGCCGCCTGTTGCGCCGCGGCGAGCGCGACCTCGAAAGACGGCGGATTCGCGTCGAGCGTCGCGACCTCTTTGCCGTCAGCGACGTTCCAGACCTTGACCGTGCCATTCCAGTCGCCGGCCACGACAAGCTGCCCGCCATCACAGAACGCCACGCTGGTCACCAGGGCGTCGAGCTCGCCGAGCGTCTTCAGCGGCTTCCCGTCCTGCTGCCAGAGCTTGACCGCGTGATCGCGGCCGCCGGAAACCAGCGTCCCGTCCGGACTGAAGTCGATCGCCAGCGTGCCGCCGGAATGCCCGTTGATGTCCTTGAGCTCGCGGCCGTGATGCATCTCCCACAGGCGAATCCGCCCGTCCTCGCCGGCACTGGCGAGCACGTCGCCGTCGAGCCGCCAGGCGAGGTCGGTGATGGCCGCCGCGTGCCCCTCGAGGCTGTGGAACGACGCGCCGGCCGCCGCCTCCCACACCTCGAGCCCGCCGTTGCGGTCCGCGGTGGCGAGCAGGACGGCGTCGGGGCTGAACGCGACGGCCGTAATCCATTCGGTGTGCTTCTCAATCCGGTGGCGGAGCGTGCCATCGGCGGTGGCGTAGACCTTGACCACGCGGTCCGGCCCGCCGAGCGCGAGCCGCTGCTGCGTGGCGTCGAGGTGGCTGGCGAGGACCGCGTCGTACGCTTCGCCGCGCTGGCCGAGCGAGCGCCCGTCGCGGACGCGGTAGAGCGTGACACTGCCGCGCTGCCCGCCGCTGCCGCCGCCGGCGACGAGCACCTGCCCGCTCCGGCTGAAGTGCAGGTCGTGCGGAAAGCCGGGCGTGAAGGGCAGCACGCCAAGCAGCTCGGCCGTGCGGGGCTGGTAAAGCAGGACCTGCTGCTGGCCGGCAAGCGCAACGAGCGGGGCCCACGTCTGGGCGGCGATCGCGGGGACGGCGCCGGCCCGCTCCGCCTGAACGATCTCCGCCAGCGGCAGCCCGCGGGGCAGCAGTGTGCTGACGTCGTCGGGGCGCTGCGGCACGTTGCCGAGCGCGAGGTCGAGGCCGGCGGACTGCGTGGGCGCGGGAGCCTTGCTGTCGCGGGTGTTGTAGACGCCCTGGGCGATCCACTGGCGGAGCGTCGCGAGCGTCGCGTCGTCGAGGCGCGGCTGGTTGGGCGGCATGTGCGGCTGGCGGGCGTGCGAGACGACGGCGAAGAGCGCGCTGCCGTCGGGGTCCTCGGGCGCGACGACGGGCCCGCCGCTGCCGCCGGCCACCACGCCGGGGAAGCTGCTCAGGTCAACGCCGGCGCGCTGCCGGTCGGCATTGTGACAGCTCAGGCAGTTGTTCACGAAGATCGGGCGGACATGCTCGGTGTAGGTGATCCGCTCGTCCGCCCGCAGCACCAGCGGCAGGGTGGCGAGGGCCGCGACGGCCGCCAGAACAAACCGGCGTTCGCGCCGGGGGTGGATCAGCGATTGCACACGAATTCCTTGCTGTTGAGCAGGGCCCAGAAGACATCCTCGAGCGCGGTCTTGCGGTCGTCCGCGTCGTTGACCGCCTTGCTCAGCGCCGCCTGCTCCTTCTCAGTCGGCGGACGCGAAAGACAGCGGAGGTAGAGCTGCCGAATGATCTCGGTGGGTGCCTGTTCGGCTTCGAGCAGGCGCTGCACGACGCCGCCGGCGTGGATCTTCTGGTGCACGGTCCGGCCGTTGACCAGGTGCAGCGACTGCGACAGGTTGGGGTCGACCGTGATCTCGCACGTGCACGCGGTCTCGCGTTCCGCCCGGCCGAAGGTGGTCAGGAAGTAGTTGGTTGTATTGCCGTCGGCGATCTGGACCGCGCGGGCGCCCGCCGGCAGGCCGCGGAACTTGTCGGCCGTCTCGGTCACCTGGGTGATGATGTCGAGCAGGATCTCCGCGCGGAGGCGACGGATCGGCGCGCGGGCGAAGTTGCGGCTGTCACCGGCGTTGCTGGGCGTCGAGCGCGTGGCGCGTTGATACGCCTCGGACGTGCAGATGTCGCGCACCAGCCGGGCGAGGTCGTAGTCGTACGCGATCAGGCGCTGCGCCAAGGCGTCGAGCAGCTCGGGGTTCGACGGCGGGTTGCTGACCCGCACGTCATCGACCGGCTCGATGATGCCGCGGCCGAAGAAGTGCGCCCACACAAAGTTCGCCAGGTTGTGGGCGAAGAACGGGTTGTCGTCGGCCGTCAGCCACTCGGCAAACACGACCCGCCGGTCGCGCCCCCGCAGGTCCGCCCGCCCGCCGCCGAGGTACGTCGGCGGCATGACGCGCCCGTCGACGGGGTGCTTGACCTCGCCGCGGCCGCGGTTGTAGACGATCCGCTCGCGGGGGTCCTCGGCGTCCTTGCGGCCGACCTGGGCGAAGAACGCGGCGAAGCCGTAGTAGTCATCCATCGTCCAGCGGTCGAAGGGGTGGTTGTGGCACTGGGCGCACTGCAGCCGCGGCCCCATGAAAACCTGGGCGGTGTTCTCGGCCAGCTTCAGCGTGTCGCGTTCGAGTTCGTAGTAGTTGGTGGCCGGCGCGCTGAAGGTGCCGCCCTCGGCCGTCAGCAGGTCCCGCACGATCTGGTCCATCGGCACGTCGTTGGCCAGCCGCTGCTGGAGCCAGGTGTAGTAGCGGAGCATGGCCTTGTAGCTGACCTCCGGGGTGGAGCGCATCTGGAGGCGCTCGGCCCACTTCATCACCCACAGCTCGATGAACGCCTTACGCTCGAGGAGCTCGTCGACGAGCCGGGTGCGCTTGGCGGGCGCGTCGCTCTTCATGAAAGCCTCGTACTCGGCCACCGTCGGCAGTTGGCCGACGATGTCGAGGTAGACGCGCCGCACGAAGATCTCGTCAGAGCAGACCGGCGAGGGGGCGATGCGAAGGCGCTTGAGCTTGGCGTTGATCCGCTGGTCGACGTAATGGTCGGTCGGCGAAAACTCCGGCAGCGGGGCGTCGGTCGGCGTGACGATGATCGGCGTGCCGACGGTGTAGGCATCGAAGCGGGCGAGGACCTGGCTCTCGCCCCGCGCGACGGCGGTGACCCGGCCGTCGGCGGCCACCGTCGCGGCCGGCGCGTTGCTGCTCATGAAGGTGGCGAGGTGCGTGACATCGCGATCGGTCCCGTCCGCGTAGTGCGCGCGGACGAGGGTCTGTTGCATGCCGTCCGCGACCGGCAGGACCGAGACGGTGGGCGGGAAGATCTCGATCCCGGTGACAAGCGGGGTGTCCTGCGGATCGCGCGGTGCGCCAGCCCGCAGCCAGCCGATGACCGTGGCGTAGTGGCGGCTGTCGGCGTCGAAGAGCGCACCGCCCGTGTGTGGGACGCTGCCGGTCGCTTTCTGGAGGAGCAGGCTTTCGGCCGGCAGCGCGAGGTTGATCCGCCGCCCAGGCAGCTCGCGCGTGATCCGCTGGTAGTCGCCGGCCGGGTCGTAGCCGAAGAGCGAAAGGTGGAAGCCGTCCTGGCCGCGGGCGGAGCCGTGGCAGTCGCCGGTGTTGCAGCCGGCCTTGGTGAGCGCGGGCAGGACGTCGCGCTGGAAGCTGATCGGGCGCTCCTGCTGGACGCCGGTGACAGCGACGGGGAGGGTGACTTCCTGCTCGCCGACACGGACCAGCAGCGTGGTGGTCCCGTTCGACGTGGGCTGGACGAAGCCGGTGGCGATCGTGGCCACGTCGGGCGGCGACCAGCGGTACTCAGCTTCGCCGCTGACGTCGCGCGTCAGGCCGTCGGGCGCGGTCTGGCGGACGACGAGCCGCTGGAAGTCGGCCGCATCGTGCAGGTGGACCTGCGGCGGGTAGACGGCCAGCGTTGATTCGGAGGCGTCGGCGACGGCGTGCTCGGCGACGGCAACGAGGGCGATGCAAGCGGTGAGGGCGGTTCGAATCACTGGGTACTCCCGGCTTCGCGGGCGGCGCGGGCGGCTTGGCGGAGTTGCTCAAGGCGGCTGAGCGGCTCGGTTTTGGGCTCGGCCGGCTTGTCCTGGGGCTTGGCTTTGGGGGTGCCCTTCTGCGCGACGGGCTGACGCGGCTTGTCGATGCGGAGTACGCCGCCGTGCGCAAATTGCTGGACGATGGTCTCGTCGCCCTGGGGCAGGCGGAGCTCGCAGCGGAGGCCGCGGTGCTTGCCAACGGGGGCCTGGTCGGTCACCGCGAGGTTGAAGACGAGCTGCTTCGTCTCGGCGGTGATGGGTTGCGGCGCGTGCTTGACGTGCGGCGGGACGCCGATGAGGCGGACTTCGCCTTCGCCCGCAAAGCTCAGCTCTGACGTGATCTCGCAGACGAACGCGACCGGCTGGCCACGCTCGACGGCGGCCAGCTGGAGTCGGCCGTCGATCAGCGGCTCGGCCACGGTGAGCGCGATCGGATTGGCCGCGACCCAGACGTTTCCCCCGACGTTCGCGCGGGCGATCACAACGACCGGCCAGACACCCGTGCGGGCGCTGCCGTTGGCGTTGAAGGGGTATTCGGCCGTCGTGGCGTCCTTTTCGACGCGGACGCGGCCGGCGGCGCCGACACCGGGCGGGAGCCAGATGCGGTGCAGGTCGACGATGCCGTCGAAGCCGGCGTCGCGCTCGATGGAGACCTGCAGCTGCTTCGACCCCTTGCGGACCAGCGGGGCGGCGGGTTGCGTCACGCGGATCCGGAAGGGGGCCGCCTCGGTGACGGCGACAGGCAGGCGCTCGGCGTGGGTCGCGTAATAGGTGGTCTGGTTTGGCGGGCCGAGGACGAGCGGGATGTGGTGTTCGAAGCGCCCGATCAGGT
The DNA here is from genome assembly GCA_964499235.1 of uncultured Planctomycetales bacterium. GTDB lineage: Bacteria > Planctomycetota > Phycisphaerae > UBA1845 > Fen-1342 > JAFGRR01. Next base: position 31,924 of record CAZCKC010000012.1, read on the forward strand.
CGTCGCCGTGGTCGCGCTGCAGCACGCCGGTGATCGCGGCGAGCGTCGCGCCCGGCGCCGCGTCAGCGTCGGCTTCGAAGACGACCGGCACGCGGTTGATGCCGTTGGGCACCGTCGTGGTCAGGACGCGCACGCCGGGCGGCAAGTCGGCGACGCTGACGTTGACCGGGCCGCCCACGTCGCGCCGGTTCACTTCCCAGAGGGCCGCGAAGCGGTTGCCCTGCGGCACGGCGATCGCCTGCCGCTCCTGCGGACTGCGACGGTCGTAGACCACCGGTGCGATCTCGAGGCCCGCCGCGATCGGACGCAGCTCGACGCGGTAGACGAACGTGGCGCCACCGCGGCGGAGGTGGTCGCGGACGCGGAGCTGGTACCGCCCGTCGGCCGGCGGGGTGAACCGGAGCTTGCTGTCGGGGCGGCCGCTGTCATCGTTGCCGGCCAGCCACTTGCCGCCGGCCTCATGCACGCTGATGACGGCGTCGATCGGCGAGCGCACCTGGCGGGCGATCGCCTCGATCTCGAGCGCGACGCCTTGGCGGCCGCGGAACATGAAGCGATCGACCTCGCCTTCCGCTGCGATCACGCCGTCGATGGCGCTGGGCGGCTCGAGCTCGCCGAGAGGCTCGGCGTCTTCGGTTTGCGGCTCGATCGCCTGGGGCAGGTCGCTGACCCAGAGCCAGACCGGTGACGGCGACGTGCCGCGCTCGTCGCGGGCGAAGACGGGAACGCGGCCCGCGCTGGAAGCGGACGGCGTGTATTCCTGTTGAATCGGGCCGGCGACATCGCCGCGAAGCTCAAGCTGCGTCGCGGCGCCCGGACGCGTGCCGACGGGATGCGGTACCGTGGGGCGCGGAAACTGACCGACCTGGAGCACGTAGCGCGCCGCGTCGCCACCGCCGTAGGATGCTTCGCGGACGCGGATGTAGTAGCTGCCGTCGGCCGGCGCGATCACCGAGGCGAGGCTGTCCTGCAGCAACAAGACGGCGTCGTCCGAGACCGCGAGCTCAAACCGCTCGGCGTCGAGGATCGCGACCGCCGGATCGAACACCGCGCCGCCGAGCCGCATCGCCGCGATTTCGGCCGTGATGCGGGTGCCCGCCTTTGCCTCGACGCGGAAGTAATCCACGTCCTCATTCTTCACAACGCCGCGGACGGCCGTGCCGAGCTCGATCGCCTGGGCCTGGTCGAGCTGGTTGTTGTCCTCGGCCTCGTCGATGATCGGCAGGGCGGTGACGTGGACGGTCGCCAACTGCGAGACGCCGCTGGCGGTGCGGACGCGGAGTTGGTGCTCGCCGAGCGGCGCGTCGGCTGCCACGCGGAGCTTCGCTTCGACGTGCTGGTGGTTCTTGGCATCCAGGGCGACGACCGCGAGCCCCGGCTGCGCGCGCAGCAGCTCAGCCGCGTCGGCGAGCCGCACGCCGCGAAGGTGCAACGTGGTCTCGCTGTCCCGCGCGACCGCAACGGGCGTGACCGAACGGAGATCGGGATCGGCGGCCAGGGCGGACGCCGCGCAGCAAAGCGCCGTGACCAGGCACATGGCCGGCCGGCGGTGCGCGTATTCGACTGTTGCGGCAAACATGGAAACTCTCGTCAGGCGGGGTTGGCGAGGATCGGCGTTACCACGCGGCCGCCGTCGACGATCTCGACGGGCCGGCCGCCCGGAGCCATCAGCTCCTTCTCGGCGACGATCCCCAGCTGGTTGTAGACGGTGGTGGCGAAGTCGGCGACGCTCAGCGGGTCGGTCGCGACGGCCGTCGCGGTGGCGTCCGATTCACCATGCACGTAGCCGCGCTGCACGCCGCCGCCCGCCAGCGCGATCGAGAAGACCCGCGGCCAGTGGTCGCGACCGGCGTCTTTGTTGATCTTGGGCGTGCGGCCGAACTCCGTCGTGAGCAGCACGAGCGTCTCGTCGAGCTGCCCGCGCTCGTCGAGGTCGCGGATCAGGCGGGCGAAGGCCTGGTCGAACTGCTCGAGTTGGCCGCGGGCGCGGTCGCCGATGTTCTCGTGGTGATCCCACCCGCCGAAGGTGAGCGAGACGAAGCGGACGCCCGCTTCCGCCAGGCGCCGGGCAAGCAGCATGCGCTGGCCTGCCGCGTTGCGGCCGTACTCGTTGCGGAGCTGTTCCGGCTCTGTGGTGAGGTTGAAGGCTTCGCGGGCGTGCTGCGAGCTGAGCAGGGCGTAGGCTTGTTGCGAGAACTCGTCCATCGCATCGAGAACGTCGGACCGCTCGAGTTGGCGAAAGTGGTCGTCAACGACGTCAAGCAGGCGACGCCGGCGGGTGACGCGCTCGGCGTCGACGCCGTCGGGTGCGGCGAGGTCACGGACGGCGAAGTTCTTTGAGGCCGGGTCGGAGCCGAGGCTGAACGGCCCGTAGCGCGTGCTCAGGTAGCCGGTGCCGGCGTAGGGGTTGGGCTGGCGCGGCACGCAGATGTAGGGGGGCAGGTCGGCGCGCGGGCCGAGCTCGTGGGCGACGACCGCGCCCATCGACGGAAACTGCAGCGCGGGGCTCGGGCGGTAGCCCGTGAACATGTTGTGCACGCCGCGCTCATGGGCAGCCTCGCCGTGCGACATGCTGCGGCAGACGGTGATGCGGTCGGCGATCTTGGCCGTGTGCGCCAGGTGCTCGCTGAACTGCACCCCGGTGAGGGCCGTATCGATCGCCTGGTAGGGGCCGCGGTACTCGAGCGGGGCGTAGGGCTTCGGATCGAAGCTCTCCTGGGCCGCGAGCCCCCCCGGCAGGAAGATCTGGATTACCGACTTGGCGACCGGCTGCTTGAGCGCGAAATCCTTGCGGGCCGCCAGCGCCTGGCGGTTGAAGAAGTAGCCCGGCAGGCTCAAGCCGAGGCCGCCCAGCATCCCGACGTACAGGAAATCACGCCGCGATACCGGCGTGTGACTGGCCGAGCCGCAGGTCCCCCGTCGGGCCGGGGCGTGTGCGTCGCGCGCGCGAGATGGCATGGCGGCACCCTTGTTGCCGGGGTGTGTGATCGATGAGGGCTTCTTCCTAGATCGAAGCTTAGGGCACGGCCGGGTGAAATGCAACCACGCCCGGCCGTGCTTCTCGGCGCAGCGCGCCGCGATTCACAGCACCGATCGGGCCCGCCCGCGAGACCCCTCCGGCGCCGCGCGGCTCAATAGAACAGGAAGACCCACCAGTTCTTCATCGGCCGGCCTTCGTCGTCGGTCATCTCGTTGTCGAGGCCGGGCATGCACTGTCGCCAGTAGACGAGCCAGGCGCCCATGCAGTCGGGCGCGACGTCGCTGTACTGCTGGAAGCGGGCCTTGTCGAAGTCGTGCGGCGGGCCGTGCTCGCCCGGCCGATTGCCCTGGCGCCAGGTCTCGATCACCGTCTTGACCACGTACGGCGACTCGAGGTCGTAGTGGCGGCGGGCGCCCGGCGGGAAGTGGACGTTGCCGCCCTGGGCGACGTAGTCCTCGCAGCGGTACGTTTCGCCCTTGCTGTGCACGACCATCGTGGTCTTGTCGGGGTACTCGGCGTGGTTGCCCTCGCCCCACAGCATTGGATAAAGGCTGTTGGCCGCGAGTTGCGGGTAGCGCTCGTCCAGGTTGAACTCCCCGAACTCGTAGAAGTACTGGCGGAAGTAGGGCGAGAAGCCGTAGTGCGCCATCCCTTCCATCGCGTGGCCGAGGTTCTCCAGCCCGCAGCCGATGCCGCGGTTCACGTTCAGGAACGTGATGCGGAAGCTGCGGCCGACCCACTGGATCGAATCGTGGTGGCCGTTACCCGCCGGGCCGTGCTTGTCTTCGATCGGCCGCAGGTTCTTGTCGTAGTACTGCTTGATCTCGATCGTCTCGAGCGGCGCGCCGCGATCGTCGTGAATCGCGTGGAACCACAGCTCGTGGACGATGCCCGCGTTGATCAGCTCGCCCAGCGTCAGGTACCGGGTGTGGTCGTCCGGGTGCTGGAAGCCGTAGAAGCGGGCGTAGGCCTCCGAGAAGAACTGGCTGTAATCACACGTCGAGCGGTCGTCCTTCGGCAGGTAGGGGAAAAACGCGCTGTTCCGCTTGGCTCGATCGGACGGAACCTCGCGGTCGCGCATGTCGACGTACTTCACCACCTTGTAATTCAAAAACGGCGGCGCGTCGGGGTTCTCAAAGCCCTGATAGCGCGTGCTCTCGGCGATCGCGGCGATGTACTTCTCGGTGGCCTGCTCGATCTGATCCATTTCGTGCGTGTTGGCGAAGTTGATCACCAGCACCCGCGGCTCCATCCGCCGGATCTTGTCGTGGTTCTTCACCAGCCACGGGTCGGAGTTGTGGTAGCTGGTCTCGTTCGGCCAAACAGTCAGGTCCTTCGAGAGCTCGTCCGGCTTCCGGGCCGGCTCCGCCGCGAACGCCCAGCTGACCGTCAGGCCCATCGTCACCAACACGCCCAAACGCGTGCTCATCAGTGCATCCTTTCTGCAAGCGTCGGCCGCCCAGGGCTACGCCTTCCCGGCGTTGTCCCGGTGCGGCACGGACTGAACATAATCGCTCCGCTCCCGTCGTCTGACTGAGCACACCGGGGTAATACCCTGGCAGCAGTCCCTGGTTGCGAAGCAGTCAGCAAAACCGGGGCCCGATGCGGCGGCAAGAGCCGCACCTGCCGGGCATTGTCGCACGAGCCCGGCCGATCGCAAGTTCACCCCCGCGCGGTCACTCGGAAAGACACCACCGTCGATGCGCGCCCTCGTGGCCAGCGCCCCGGCCACGCGGCACAGAGGACCGGTAACGTCCGCCGAGATCGCGATGCGAGGAGTCGCCCGCGCCGCCCGGGCGTCCCGTCCGCTGGAGTTGCGATCGGGTGCGCAATCTTGATACCGAAATGCCCTCCCATTCCTGCTAGACTGGAAGGCAGTAGCTTAGCCGGCTTACGCGCCGCGTGGCCGGGCGGTATCCGTGCATCTTCTGCGAAGGACAGGTCATGCGTACGAAGAACCTGCAGACGTGGCTGAACGTGATCCTCCTCGCCGCCGCAGCCGGGTACGCTGCCGCGGCGATCATTCCGGTCAGCGAGCTCGCTGCCAGCGGTACGGCGACCGTGACCGCCTCCGACTGGGACATCGGGCACCCGGGCGCGCTCTTCGACCAGAACTGGGTCAACATCTACCGCTCGCGATCGATCAACCCGGCCGTCATCACCGTCACCTTCGATACGCCGCCGAGCGTCGGCGCGGCCCGCGGCTCCTTCTCGCACACGCAGTTCTATAGCTGGCAGCTCGAGGCGGCCGACACGCTGGCCGACCTCGACAGCCAGTCCGGCTCGTACGTCCACCTCTTCGGCCCGGAGCAGGTGCCCGGCAACGCCACGATCCAGTGGGAGGAGTTCAACCAGGCGCCGGTGACGCGGCGGATCTTCCGCTTCACCGTCGAGCGTTTGACCGGCGACGACTACGTGCACATCCGCGAGCTCGAGCTCCAGTCCCCCGAGCCCGAGGAGCTCATCAACATCGACGGCGCGGACGTCCGCATCAACACGATCGTGATCGCGCCGCCCGACCAGGAAATCGCCACGGGCGCTACGCAGCAGTTCACGGCCGAGGCGTCGCTCAGCTACGGACCCGACCGCTACGACATCAGCGACCTGGTCGCGTGGTCGCTGCTGGACCCGGCGCTGGCTGACGTCAGCCCGGTCGGCTTCGTCACCGGCCTGAACCCCGGCGTGACCACGCTGGAGGCGGCCTACGGTGTCGTCGTCGGCAGCACGCCGCTGGCAGTGCGCCTGACACGTCCGCCGGACGTCAACGTCGGCTTCATCCACCGCACGCCCGAGTACAACCGCTTCGTGGTCTCTTTCTCCGGCGACCAGCACATCGACCCGGCCTTCGTCGGCGAGAAGAAGTGGCCTGACCCCGGCGAGGAGGTCACCTACACCGCGCACATCTTTAACCGCGGCGACACCCCGATCAGCGACGTCGCCTACGACTGGTACTTCGACGACC